>JBFYQI010000415.1:0-4323 GCA_041302875.1 Ignavibacteria bacterium | reverse complement strand
GGTTGCGTTGGCGCAAAATAGAGTATGGCACCAACGATCGCCGTCGCCACCACGGCTGCAGCAAAGGCGAAACGGGGAATACGATGCGCTCTCGCCGGAGTGGGAGCGGCTGCCTGCTGCGTGAGCACGCCCTGAAGTCGCGCCCACTGCTGTGGCGTCTCAGGGTCGGCTGAACGCACTTTGCGGAGCACACCCTGAATGGCATCGTCAATTCCCTCAATGCGGGGATCGTTTCGCCCCTTCTGAGAAAAGAGGCCCACCAGATTCGTAAGCAGTCGGACCATATGATTCATCGCCTCTGTGCTTGAAACGTCCCGTAATTCGAAATTCCGGCAAACGAGATCCATTCCCATCTGCCGGAGTATCTCGTTCCATCCAAGATTCCGATAAGAAGAAGATTATTGTCCCGGAAGTCCGGGTGCAGGTCAACGATCATCAGCCCGTTCGCAAAGCCGCCGGCGAGAATGCCATTCCCCACCTGAGACCCGCTTGCTTCTGAATCGGTGAGATTCATGAAGTTCCACTCGCCGGAAATATCCGCAGAATCCGCGATGTCGAGCCTGAACCACCCTTTGACGATCGCCGTGCCCAAGGAGTCGTAGCTCATGTAGGAGTAGGTGCCGCTCAGCGTTGAGTCCGTGGGTGCTTCTTTGCAGGCCGCGAGGGAGCCGAGAACGAGAAGTATCGTGAGTGCGCGCTTCATGTCATAGGTATAACGACTATGACCCGCAGCCCCCCTATGCCTTCTTCCTGATAAATCCCGAATATTTTGCACGAAAATTGCGCCTGCTGAAGTTTGTTTCTATTTTGGGGACGATGACGCAAACTGCGGACAGAGCGGATGATGCACGGGTTGTTGAGCGGGTTCGGAACTCGGATCAGAATGCGCTCCGTTCACTCTTTGAGCAATATCAACCGATCCTGTTTCGCTCTGCACTGCTGAGCACACGAGACCCGGATCCTGCACGCGACATCGTTCAGGAGACATTCGTGCGCGTCTGGAATCACCGGGCGTCTCTCCGGCCGGACGTTCCAATCCTCGCGCTTCTCTTCCGCATCAGCAGGAACATTGCCCGAGATCGAGCGAAGCATCAGGAAGTGCGGAGACGCCTCGAGAAGGACGTTCCCGCATATCTTCATCCCTCGACCCACGATCCCGAGGACGCTGCACAGACACGAATGCTGGAAGAGACAATCTCTCGCATCGTCGCCCTAGACCTGCCTGAGAAATGTCGCGACGTCTTCCTCTTGAGCAGAATGGAGGGATTCACCAACGCAGAGATCAGTCAACACCTAGGCATCAGTGTCAAGACCGTCGAGAACCAGATGACGAAAGCGCTGAAGATCCTCAGACGCCGATTGAGGGCGCATCTCGAGTAGCTTCTTCAATCTGGGGTGCACTTGGTCACCGAGTGACACATCCGAGAGGTCGACTATGAGACATTTGCCAAGAATCGGATATCCCCGGCATGTTATCCTGATTCTTGCTCTCGCGTCGTGTTCTCCCGACCTTCGTCCGCTGGACGAACGTCTGCATGACGCGTTGGCCGAGCGCCTCGAGCAGTACGACGTGAAAGGTGCTTCTGTCGCCGTCATGTTACCCAACGGCACCCTCCATCGCGTTGTCGCCGGATTTTCGCATGATTCGGTGGCGATGCATCCGGATATGCTTTTTGCAACAGGGAGCATCACAAAGAACTTCGTCGCTGCACTTGTCCTTCGGCTTGCCGAGGAAGGCCTTCTGTCGCTGGAAGATTCACTTCACACCTGGCTTCCTTCCTATCCGCATATTGACAGCGCGATCACGATCAGGCAGCTGCTCGGACACACAAGCGGCCTCTTCATGTTTTGGGAGAACCAGAAGTTGTGGGACGATCTCATCGCCTACCGGGACAGTATCTTCACACCGGAAATCGTCCTGACCTATTTGGGGAAACCGCATTTCGCTCCGGGCAACGGATTCCGATACTCGAACACGAATTACCTCCTCCTCGCGATGATCGCTACGAAGGCGACCCGCTCGACGCTCGCAGCGGAACTCCGGCAGCGGTTTTGGGAACCGGTTGGTCTCCGAAACACCTTTCTCTCGATGGAGGACTCCATTCCACAGGAGCGCCTCGCACATGCCTGGGGCGACAATTTTGAGAAAGAGGGGCTCGTTCGCGATATCACGTTCCTTCCTCGTGCTTCACACGAGAGCATCACGTACGGATCCTCGGGAGTATTCACGACGGCGGGGGAGTTGGCAACATGGTGCGATGCGCTGTTCCGCGGGAAGGTCCTGCGGTCCGGCTCTCTCAAGAACATGCTGACGATGAATCGCGACGCTGCCAGCTCTTGGTGTGAAAGCTATGGCTTAGGCGTATTCATGCTGAAGAAGAAGACCACGAACGGCGAACGGGCGTACGGACATGGCGGCGGCAACATCGGTACATCAGCCTCCATGGTGTATCTCCCCGATCACAAGGCAAGCATCGTCGTGATGATCAATGCAATGCATGGCTCATGCCCGGGCCGAATGCTGGAGGATTGCATCGAGATCGTGGTCGACGAACTCGAGCGGACCTCGGAGGAGAGACCTCGATGACCTGTCGTATTGCCCTGCTCATGGCAACCCTCCTCTTCCTGCCTTCCTGCACTCATCACCAACAGGCGACACCCGATCAAATCAGCGCAATCGCGGGTGCTTGGAAGTGTCGCCTGATCGAACCACGAGACGAACCCTTCTCGCTCATTACGCAATTCAGCATGCGTCCGGACAGTTCTCTTTCCCGCAGCTTGACGTATGAGATCGCCCCGAGGAGTCGTGTTTGGTCTGACGAAACAGATGTGATCATCAACGATAGGATCGTTCGTTGGGCAGAGCACGAGGGAATTCTCAACGACACTCAGGATACGATTCATGTGACATGGTCGGAACCGTACGGAAAGACCAAATGGATCTATGTGCGCGATCGATCCGTAGATTCGCTCATGACGCGATTAAGCAGCCGGTCAAACCAGCTCTATCGCTATCTGCCGCCCAAGCCTCTCGACGACGGTTGGCCGTGCGAGAACATCGAATCTCTAAACGCTGACAACTCCAGGATCATCAGATTGGTGCAGGATATCCTTGATGGTGAACATGACGACATTCATAGTCTTCTCATCGCAAAGGATGGCCGACTAGTGCTCGAAGAGTACTTTGCCTCAAATGGTTCAGCGCATGGTCCGTTCATCACGGAGATGTTCCGTGACAAGGTTCATCATCTGGCTTCAACCACCAAATCCGTCACTTCGTTGCTTGTCGGCATTGCGATCGACCATCAGCACATCACGTCGGTCGAAGACCCCATTCATCGATATCTCCCGGCGTATTCGTCGTTGTTCACCGAAGCGAAGAAGACGATCAGGATCTGTGATCTTCTCACAATGACACCCGGATTTGAGTTGCGGCAATTCGGTGTGAGCGATGACCAAAACGACGGGATGCAGATGTGGAGTGAAGCCGATGTGATCCGATTTGTGCTCGCGAAACCCCTCGTTGCAACGCCTGGGTCCAGATTCAATTATTCGAACGGAGCACCTACCGTCACAGGAGCGATCATCAAGAACGCCGTCGAAAAGGACGTTCGGAAATTCGCCGAGGACGTTCTCTTTCGTCCATTAGGGATATCGAAGTACGTGTGGACAAATTATCCGGACGGTTCGATCGAAACGGACGGCGGGCTCGCACTCCGATAACGGGACCTGGCCAAGATCGGCCAGCTCGTGCTGAACCGCGGCATGTGGAACGGACAGCGAATCGTCTCAGAAGACTGGATCCGGGAGTCGACGAAAGAGCGCTTGAGATTCGGAGGGGGAGCTTGGGGATACGGATATCACTGGATGCAGGCGGACCTTCATGTACGGGATAGCACATTTCACGCAGTCTTCGTCCCTGGTGATGGGAATCAACTGCTTGCCGTCGTTCCCCAGTTAGGACTCGTCGTCGTCTTCACCGCCGGAAATTACGGCGAGGATCCCAAGAAGGTCTACGCGTCCATTCTCGTTCAATCCATACTACCGGCATTGATGGCCCATACAATCCATTTTCAGAAAGATGCTGCGCCGTGAGAAGTAGCGCATTCATCGTCTGGACCATAGCCGTGATGTGCCTCCGCTGTAGTGGCAACACGGACGGCGTCCACCGTTTTGATGGCATCCGCACGGACATCCTCGATTTCATGGAAGACGAAAGCATTCCTTCCGTCTCCGTCGCCGTCGCGCTGGGAGACACGATCATCTGGGAGGAAGCATTTGGTTGGGCACACCGTGAACGACGGATCAAGGCAACGACGGAGA
>JBFYQI010000396.1:0-2893 GCA_041302875.1 Ignavibacteria bacterium | reverse complement strand
AGGGGCCATCATAACGCCCCCTGCATCCGAAGGGGCCTTGGAGAGCATAACGGTCAACATTATCGAGGAAATTGCGCGATCTTTGGGCATTCCGTTTATTCGACGGCCTATCGACCGAACTGAGTTGGCTGTAGCGGACGAAATGGTCGTGGCCGGGACACTTGCGGAACTGGCCAAGGTTTGCGAAATTGATGGTACCGAATTGCCTCAAGAGATGCCCTTGCTGGATGCTGTTGCGGAACGGTTTTGGGCCGCTGTCAGGCAAGATGTCCCGCACTCGGCTGTGGATTTGACATTCGTTCCGCGATAGTCTCCCAGGGGCGAGCATTCGCTTTCGTCCAAGTACAGGCGTGTCGTAAGGTCTCGCCGCTGGATGGCGGTCCAAGGAGCATCAGGACAATCTTCGGCGCTATGATGGGGATTGGCGAGTGGATCAGTTCGTCTTCGACTTCACTTTCTCACCACAAAGTCCTTCATTGCGTTGCCATGCACATCCGCGCCAGATGAGCGCGAAACCGATTTTGCGTATCATTCTTCCACAAGATGTACTTGGAATAAGACAAGGGCGTCTCACATGAAACGTGTCCTCCTGTGCCTTGCTATCGTTTTTGCCGACCTCCCTGCGGTCGGGCATGCCCAGGTCCTCCCTCTGCGTCCAAGCCAAGACGGCCGGCTTCTCGTCGACCAAACCGATACGCCAGTGTTGCTTGTTGCCGACGCAGCGTGGTCGCTGATGACGTTCATCCCAACCGCGGATGCGAAGTACTATCTTGACTATCGGGCTGCGCAGGGATTCAACGCGATCATTACGGCACTCCCACCCCCGTGGCCGCTCACACCTCAGAAGGGCCAGAATGTCTACGGTGAGTCACCGTGGACAGGCCAACCGTTCTTGTCTCCAAACGAAGCGTTCTTCGCCCATGCGGACACGTTGATCGACTATGCGGCTTCGAAGGGGATCATCGTGATACTCCTTCCGGCGTTCATCGGGTACCAGTGCAGCGTGGATGGATACGGATGGAGCAGTGAAATGCAGTCACGGTCGCTCGAAGAAATGCGCGCTTGGGGGAATTGGATCGGCCAGCGATATCACAATCGGAAGAACATCATCTGGAGCATGGGGGGAGATTGCGATCCCACAGCATGTGGTGGAATCGGCGAACGTATGCTGCAAGTGGCGGCCGGTATTCGCGAGTACGATCCGGTTGGCTTGATGACCAACCACAACCAGCGGGGCACAACCGGTGCTGACCACTACGAGGCGGAACCGTGGCTCACATTGAACAATGTCTATGTCGATCCTTCGAACGTCTGTGTGCTCGCGCGACAAGCTCGGTCCGTCTCTCCGGCCAAGCCGTTCTTCCTCGTTGAAGGGTGGTACGAGGATGACGACCACAATCCGACACAACAGCAGCTCCGCGCGCAAACCTATTGGACAATGCTGATGGGAGGTTGCGGATACCTCTTCGGCAATCTCTCTGTGTACATGCACAATACGGACTGGATGGATCAACTGACAACGGGAGGAACCGCCTCCCAGATCCATGCACGAAAGCTCTTTCTTTCCCGACACTGGCAGAGATTCGTGCCGGATGAAACGCATGTCGTGATGACTTCGGGATATGGCACGTTCGGCGCAAGTGATTACGCGACGACAGCGACAACATCTGATAGCACCTCGATTATTGCGTACCTCCCGACCCAACGAACGGTGACGATCGACCCATCTTCGCTTTCAGGGGATTCAATCTATGCATCTTGGTTCAATCCAACGACAGGAGCGTTTGTCCGCATCGGGACCTATACGAATTCAACTCGCGACTACGTACCCCCGACTTCTGATGATTGGGTGCTCGTCATCGACAATGCGCTGATCGCAGAGAGTTCCCAAGGAGTTCCAACTGGCACGTTCACAGCGGTGCCTGATCTCCTCCCATATGGTGGAGGGACCGTGACACTCCAATGGACGTCTTCCAATGCCACGTCTTCAGCAATCGACAATCAGATCGGGAATGTGCCACTCAACGGATCTGTGACGGTCGATGTTCTCACATCCACATCCTTCACTCTCCTGTTGTCTGGTCCCGACGGTACGACGAGTCTTTCAACACTGGTTTCTGTCGACACACCGCCTCAGATTGCAGGCAGCGAGATCTATTCCAATGACGCTCTGACGCCACCGTGGACCGATATCCGTTCTTGGAGTGTGACGCGGACGTACAACAACAAGTCGCCAGTGTACGAAGGCTCAACTTCGGCGAGGATCGTACACTCTGCCTGGGGATCACTTCAATTCGCCAAGGGGAATTGGAACTCGTTCCAGAGTATCGATCCCAGTACCTATCAAAGTCTCGACTTCGCGATCAGTGGCTCGAATTCAAGTTTCACGATGCAGGTCAGTTGTCTAAATGCGTCGGGGAAAGCCCTCAAGAAGGCAGTGAGCTTCACCGTCGCCGCAAATTCCTGGCTCAAGAAGAGTATACCGATCGATCAGTTGGCTTCAGGACCTTTTGTGTCGATCCAATTCAGCGCCGGCAGGTCGAGCGTGACCTACTATCTTGACGACATTCGCCTGGTCACAGAACCCACAGCACCTGAGATTCCAGTCCTGCTGTCACCGACGAATAACGCAACGAACCAGCTTGTCACGCCGAATCTGCGATGGAACCCGACACTGGGTGCTGCCACCTATCAGCTGCAGGTCTCGACTGAGCAATCGTTTGCCTCACTGATCGTCGATGAATCTTCACTCACAGGAACGTCTCGCCAGATCACTGACTTGGAGAACGGAACGCTGTACTACTGGAGAGTGCAGGCTCGCAATTCCATCGGAGTCAGCGGTTTCTCTCCCGCTTGGAGGTTTACGACGGTCGCAGCCCCCCCTCCTGCACCA
>JBFYQI010000379.1:0-5138 GCA_041302875.1 Ignavibacteria bacterium | reverse complement strand
GCGATCTTCATGTTCTCCCGCGTCGGATGAACGCGGTTCGTCAGGAGCACGATGATGAGACGCTTCTCGGGGTCAACCACGACCGACGTGCCGGTGAATCCCGTATGCATGAACGTCGACGATGACGTCAACCGGCCGGTGAACGATCGACCCGGCGCCCGCGTGTCCCAGCCGATGCCGCGGCTGCTTCGTTCCGACTGCCGCGTGATGAATTGCCGTATCGTCGCGTCGTTGAGATAGCGCCTTCCACCATAGGTCCCGCCGTTGAGCTCCATCTGAAGGATGATCGCAAGATCGGACGCGGTCGAGAACAACCCCGCGTGTCCCGAAACGCCTCCCAGTACGGCGCAATTCTCGTCATGCACGCGTCCCTGAACGGCGACGCCGGTCCGCTGCCAAGAGACGTCGACCTCCGTTGGCGCAATACGGGACCAGCGCGACCTTGGCGGATTATACATCGTATTCGTCATGCCTAGCGGCTTGTAGAAGACCGAATCCATGAAGCGGTCGAGCGTCGTTCCGCTGACTTTCTCCACGACCTTCCCCATCGTGATCAATCCCAGGTCGCTGTAGATCATCGAGTCCCCGGTGGAATAGGCCAGTCGGCTCACCATGATCGAATCAACGACGCACTGCGGCGTTGTGCAGAACTCGTAGAACTTCCTCCATCCGGGCAAGCCGGAGTTGTGAAGCATCAGATTGTAGATCGTGACGTGGGATTTTCCGTTCTGACCGAACGCCGGAAGATACCTCACCACAGGGTCGGATAACGCGAGTTTTCCCTCATCCACCAGACGCATGACAGCGTTGGTCGTCGAAATGACCTTCGTGACCGACGCGAGGTCGAAGATCGTCCGCGTCTCCGTCCGTTTGGCGTACGGCGAGTAATCGAATGCCCCATAGGACGCATTGTGAACGATGATGCCGTTGCGTGCGACCAACAACTGAGCGCCGGGGAACGCCGAGTCTTTCACGGCGGCGTTCATCACAGCATCCGCCGCCGCGAATCGCGTCGGGTCGAATCCCCCCTCTTCAAGCGTCCCGATGCGCAATCGCGTGGCGGGATAAGCGATCCCCTCACCAAATCGATACTGACCAGGAATGGTGATGGGAAGCTTCCCGCGTGCAGGGGATTCAGCGAACAGGACTTCCGCCGTTGCCTGTCGCATCACGTCGTTGTTCGCGTACGCGCAGACATAGGTCTCGAACCGGGGAAAATTCATCGCGACGTACGGATTGCCGAATGAGATGGCAACCATCGGCTTCTTCAGCCGGGCGATCTTGTCTATTGCATCGCAATGTTCGCGCCGGACGAATCCCGTCATTTCTCCCGAGCGGGTGTAGAAGTGCATTTGGATGATGATGAGGTCGGCGCGTTGCGCCCGGGCGACGACCGTGTCGCAATCACAAGTGCTGCTTCCGCCGTCGATGCGGGCATAGTCGATCGACCCGAATCGGTCGCGGAGCAGTTCGTGGAAGTCGCGTCCGGGTTCCGGGTCATCGCGTTCGCAGAGCACGAGGTCCAGCACCCGCATCTTCGTCTGCGGATCCAGCGGCAAGACGTTCTTCCCGTTCCCAAGCACTGTCACGGCATCGCGTGCGATCTGGCGCGCGAGTTCCAGGTGCTCCCGGCATCCGACCACGTCGGCAACCCGGTCGACGTCGATCAGGCGATTGCGATGGAGTCCCAACCGCTCTTTTTCCTTCAGGATCCGCATCACAGACTCGTCGATCAGCGATTCAGCGATCTCGCCCCGCCGAACAGCCGCGATGACGGCATCGATGGCAATGTCCGGATCCACCGGCATGAGGACGAGGTCGATTCCGGCCTTTACGGCAAGTACCGCCGCTTCACCCGGTTCATAGTTCGCCGTCATTCCGCGCATTTGGAGCGCATCCGACACCACGAGACCGTTGAACTTCAATTCATTGCGCAGGAGTCCCGTCGTGATCTTCGGTGAGACGGTGGCGGGAATCGAGCTGACAGAATCGATCGCCGGCACCGCGAGGTGACCGATCATCACAGACCCGACGCCTTGCGCAAGTATCCGTTTGTACGGAGCAAGCTCGAATGTGTCCAGCCGCGACCGGTCGAAGTTTAGCACGCTCAGACCCAGATGCGAATCGACATCCGTATCTCCGTGGCCTGGAAAATGCTTCACCGTTGCGATCATGCCGCCGTCCGCCGTGCCACGCGCGAAGGCAGCTCCCATATCGGTCACCAATGCGGGATCATCCCCGTAGGCGCGTGTGTTGATGACCGGGTTACGGGGATTGTTGTTGATGTCGATCGTCGGCGCGTAATTCTGGTGCACACCCAGCGCACGTCCTTCCCGCGCGGTCGCTCGTCCGACCGCATACGCATGGTCCGGATTGCGCGTTGCGCCGATCGCCATCGCATTCGGGAATGTCGTCGTATTCCGCACGCGCATCGCGACGCCGTACTCGAAGTCTCCGGCGATGAGGAGCGGGATCGGCGCGAGCCCCTGCAAGCGATTCACCTGAACGGCATATTCATAGACATCCCCGAGCGAGAAGACAAATCCGCCGATCTTGCGCTTGGCCGTGAGGCGCTCGAGTTCCTGCCAATCCCTCGAGTCGCGCGCCATGTAATTGCCCGGCGTCCAGACGACGAACATCTGCGACACTTTTTCTTCCAGCGACATCCGAGTGAAGGCCGTCGTCGCCCACGCTTCGGTCTGCGCCGGAAGTTCATTCGCCCCAGGGGGCGCGGGATTCAGGCATGAAAGGAAGAAGCAGGGAACGGAAAGCAGAATCCACAGTGAACGTCTCACGATCACTCCATGATGTCGAGAACTGTTATGACTTCTTCTTCGCGAACTCCGGATCGACCTTCACCAGCGCAACAACGGCGAATCCGGGAAGGGTTGAGAGCATGACCCACAGGAAGAAGTGTGCATATCCGATCTGCTCCTGGAGCCATCCGCTGAACATGCCGGGGAGCATCATGCCGAGCGCCATGAATCCCGTGCAGATGGCGTAGTGTGCGGTCTTATGCTCTCCTTCCGAGATCATGATCATGTACATCATATAGGCGGTAAATCCGAAGCCATAGCCGAACTGTTCGAGCGCGACGGCAGCATTGATGAGGAGGAAGTTCTCGGGTTGCACCTGGGAGAGATAGACGAACGCAAGGTCCGGCGAATGCATGATGATCGCCATCGGCCAGAGCCACCAGCGGAGCCCTTTGAGGGAGATCAGATACCCGCCAAGCAGCCCGCCGGCTGTGAGTGCGATGATGCCGACCGTTCCGTACACAATCCCGACTTCGCTCGTCGTCAGGCCCAGGCCGCCTGCTTCGCGCGGATCAAGAAGAAACGGCGAAACGAGTTTGACGAGCTGTGCTTCGGCGAATCGATAGAAGAGGAGAAAGAAGAGAATGACGACGATCTCCTTCTTCGCAAAGAACAGGCGGAATGTCCTTACGAACTCGCTCAGCACGGAACCAGACCCGGACGCGAGCGTCGGCTTGTCCGCAACGGGACGAGGGAGAATGAACTTGTGATAGACAAAGAACGCGAGGAACACAGCCGCGATGATCCAGAACGTCACCGACCACGCGGTCTTCAGTCCTTCCAGAGCGCCGCCGTAATGCTCTTCAAGCTGACCGGCGAGGACGACAAGGGCGCCCTGACCTGAGATCATCGCAATGCGGTAGAATGTGCTCCGTACGCCGACGAACGCCGCCTGCTGCGATTGTTCGAGACTCAGCATGTAGAATCCATCCGCCGCGATGTCGTGCGTGGACGAGGCGAATGCCATGAGCCAGAAGACGGCGATGGTGTACTGGAAGAACGCGGGAGCGGGAAGGGTCAGCGCGACGCAGGCGAGTGCAGCCCCGATGAAAAACTGCATCGAGACCACCCAGAACCGCTTCGTCTTGAACATGTCGATGAAGGGGCTCCACAGCGGCTTAATGACCCAGGGGAGATAGAGCCAACTGGTGTACAGGGCGATGTCAGTGTTTGAAATTCCGAGCCGCTTGTACATCACCACGGACACGGACATCACCATGACATAGGGAATGCCTTGCGCGAAGTAGAGGGTGGGGATCCAGGACCAGGGTGAACGGGATGCAGTAGCAGAGGACATGTCGTTCCTTCCATGAAGCAAGAGCGAATCGATCAAGGATGCATGATCCAAGCGAGCAGTGCGGGACTTGGATTCTTGGTCCTTGAGGCTTGTCTGTATCTTGGATCTTGCGATCTCGGATCTTTGTTCTTAATACACCTTCTGCAATTCTGCTCCGCGGAAGTAATGCTTGACGATCTCTTCCGCTTTGAATCCTTTGGATGCCATCACGGCCGCGCCGATCTGGCACAGGCCGACGCCGTGTCCCCATCCTGCGCCGTGGAGCGTGAACGTGGTCGGAACGCCATTCCCGTCCCGTTCTGTCCGCACAACGAACGCGCCGCTGTAGAGATGCGACTTCGAAAGCCAGCGACGGATCTCCAATTCCTTGCCGACAATGATCGTTTTCTTCGTGCCCACGATCTTCAGCCGGAAGATGCGTCCCGACGGACCGCGCTGGATCGGAATGAGATCCATCACCTTCCCGAAATCGAATCCGGATTTCGTGTGAAGCAATTCCGCGATCTGCTCCTGCGAATACGTCACCTTCCAACGATAGAAGTCGGTCGTCTCCTGGTCGAAGGACGGAAGGACCTGACGCAAGATATTCCCCTCTGTTGTATTGCAGAACGACGCAGGGGACGAGAAGACCCATTTCTCCGCTTCTTCTTCCGTTTCAATGACGGGATGGTCGGTCATTGCGTCGGAAACCGAGCGCAAATACGGGATCGGCGTCGGTTCCCAAGAGTTCTCGAACAACTCCGTCCGTCCGCCGCATGCTTTGTAGAAGCGGGCATCGCAAATCTCTCCTCCGTAGACCAGGAACACCCCGCGCGTGTCGAGGACAGCCTGTTCCGCAGCCGTGGAGATGATCTTCGTGATCCCCTGGTACCGCTGGCAATGGTCATCCGCACAGACGTCGAACGCCGTGTGGTCTTCACGGTCATACCACCGGACGATCTCCTCATCCGTTTCGCGGCCACGCCGGGCCGGTCCGTCGGTGTTCTTGAAGGCCTTCTGCCGTTCCAGCATCGCCACAAGCCAGC
>JBFYQI010000359.1:0-5845 GCA_041302875.1 Ignavibacteria bacterium | reverse complement strand
TGGCAGTCGACGCACGATTCCTGCGTGTGGCATGCCGCACACGTCGCATCCCCCATCCGCGCGGGGATCTTGTGCTCCTTCACAAAGTCGGTCCGATTATGTTCGCGCGGTCGAAGCGATGCCATGTTCGTGTGGCAGACCTCGCATGCATTCGTGACCTGTACATCGTTGTGACATGTGTTGCAGGTCGCCATCGGCGGGACTTGCTGCCCGATGACGGCCGCTTCGTCGTCGATGGCGGGGTGACAGGTCTCGCAGGAGGTTCCCTGATCGACGTGCGTCTTGTGCGGGAACCGCAACTCGCGCCGCGGATTCGCCGACAAGGCATACGTCTCGGTGTCCTCGCTCATGTGGCAGAACGTGCAGTTGCTGCTGAGCTGTTCTTCGTGGCAGCTCTGACATGCCGGATGGTCGACCAGCAGACGGTCGGAAGCCGACATGCTTGTCGTCGCTGCGACGTGACAGTCCGCGCAGGCCATCCCGGCATCCTTGACGTGGAGCGAATGGGAAAACTTGACCGAGCGCTTGGAGTCGGCTCCGGACATTTCGGTCGAGGTGATTTGGACGGAATAGACGATCACGAGACCCAGGACCAACGCGGCGGCCAGGAACCCGTGACGGACGATCGTCGAAGTAACGGTTCGATGGGTGTGCATGGCGGTCCTAGAAGATATTCAAGCGATGACTGAGATGGTAACTCGCCCGGAGGAAGACCCGGACGTCGTTCGCATAGATCTTGTTTGTCACGAGCTGCACCTGACCGTCGACGGAGAGGGCCTGCAACGGCCGGTAGACAACACCGCCCGCAAGGGTCAGCGCCCCTTCCTCGGGGGTCTCATCCGAAAGCTTGTAGTGCGCATAGCTTGCCGCGAGGGTCGGCGTGATCATATTGTCGAACAGCGGATAGCCGGCATTGACGGCGAAGGATTTCAGCTCGCCCGCGTCGCCCGTGCTCCAGCCGACACTTGCCGATGCATAGGTCCAGTTCGCGCCGACGGAGATCCGGTCGGATTTCTCATCCGCACCGTACGAAACGGTCCCGTACTTCGCGAACAACTGCCACGCAGGATCCAGCGCGTATTCGACCCCGCCTTCCACTTCGGTCACCGGATTCAGCGTGAACACCCAGAAGATCGAATTGAAGGAGAGCCGGGGCTCGCGCCGCAAATATTCTCCGGTCAGCGATAGACCTTCAAGCGCCTCCACGCGGGTGAAGAGCTGAATGCGGTCCGTCTGTTCATGTTCCAAGTCGAACGCATAGCGCGCATACCCGGAGACCGGTCCCTTGTCGATGGTCACATCGCCCCCGAGCAGTTGTTCAGTCATAGCGCTCGGCCGGATCTCGGTGATCACCGATACTTCTGTCGTGTCGTACCGGATGGCGGCGTAGGTTTCGGGGAGGATGCTCTTGTGAAGATAGCTGAGGGAAACCTGCGCAAACTCGACCGGCGATCCGCTCACGCGGAGACCGAACATCGCATTGTCCATCGGGTTGTCGATGAGCTTCACTTCATTCCCCGGAGCAGGCAGAGCGCCGTAGTAGCCGAGGACTTTGATCTGGCTGTCGAGGAACCGCGCGGTCGCCGAGAATCCATCGATGGTGCCGTTCCCGACGCCGCCGAAGACGAGCTGCCGTCCCAGCGAAAGGTCGACCCGATCGAACAACCCCGCGTACCGAAGATAGAGGTTGTACATTCGCAGACGGGGATCGTTCTTCACCGGTCCGGCGAAATCGTTGAACCCTTGAAGGTAGGTGTGGAACGAGAGGCGATCACCCGCAAGGGAAAACTGAGCGGTCTGGTAGCCGAACAGGTGAGAGGATGAAGCCCCATCCGTATCCTGGTTTTGCCAGGCATAGGCTGAGGTCACAAGCCTCAGTTGCATCAACTGCGATGAAGCCGGCGCAATGATACCCAGCGCCACAAGCAACACCGCAGCGAAGCGGAGTGAGGAGAGAGTCATATGGTTCATGGATCGGACCCGGTGGATGACTGGTGATCGGGTTGGTGAGAATCCCCGGGCGGGGATCGACAAAAAACAATGAAGCGCCGCAATCAACGGTCCCGAAGACCGTCCCGTTGCAGCGCTTCAGGTCAATACATACCGATGCTCTCCGACCGGCTAGCTCTTGGGTGCCGGATGAGCGATCTTCGCATACATCTCCTTGAACTTGAACGGCTTATAGGTCGGGCTCTTTTCGTTGTGACACGACTTGCAGGCCTTCTCGATCACCGCGTCGTCCTTGAAGTCCGTCATGCCCGCCGCCACGGCCTTTGCATGGTCTTTCATCACGGCCATGCTCTTGTATCCCGAACCCGCACCATGGCAGGATTCGCATTGAACGCCGTCCTTCATGTCGAACGCCTTTTCAACGTTCTTCGCATCGATCGCGTGGCATTCCAGGCATTCGGGGGCTTCTGTTGCGGGCTTGGTCAATCCTTTCTTCTTCGCGATCTCGGCTGCCGCGGGGGTTGCCAGCGTCTTGAATGCATTGGCATGTCCGCTTCCCTGCCAAATCTCCATCTGCTTCCCCTTCTTCTCGCCCTTGTGGCACGGCGCGCATGCTTTCACGCCGATATATTTTGCTTGGGCCGTCAGGACCATGGGCACGAGGAGAACCACGAGGACTTTGATCAGATTGCGCATATCTCGCTCCTTGATTGAGTTGTTCCGTTGCTTTCGACTGGGCGCTTCTGCATCGAAAAGGTAGCACTCCGTATCATCAAATTCAACCGCTCGATCGTTCAAAAAGCGGCCAAAAATCAGGTGACTATTCCGCGGTGTGACAGTCGTAACAGTTCATCGTCTGCCATGCATCGCCGATGTCGACGGGATGCTGATAGGGCAAGCCATCAAGCGACACGCGACGAACCTTCCCTTCGTATTGCTGCGCCACAATGGTATGACACACATTGCAGTCCTTGCTGATGACCTTGCCATCGTCGCTCACGTGCTTGCCATCGTGGCAACGGAAGCAGCCGGGATAATACATGTGGCCGATATTGTCGGGATAGCGCTTCCAGTTCGCACCCATTTCCGGAAAGTAGTTCCTCGCATAGATGCGCTGTAGCTCTGCGACCATCTGGCCGATCACCGCGGTCCGCGATGCGGCCAGGGCTGGATAGTGATCCCGGTAATACGATTCCACCAGCGTCCGGATGCTGTCCCGCGCGATCAGGAGCGAGGTGTACATCTTGTCGATCGCTTCCATCGCCACGCTCTTCGCGAACGGGAGCGACGGATCGATCAAGCCAACGGCCATGGCGTTGTCCACCATCGGCCGCGGAGGATGATAGTTATGGGATGGCCGGTTATGGCAGTCGATGCAATCCATTGTGCGCTTCTCATGATGCGCCAGCTGCTCGTCCGTGACCGTGCTGTCCGTCGTTCGATAGATGCGTTCGACCTTCCCGTCCCGGCTCTTCATGTGAACCCAGGGGATCGATTGTCGCTGGCGATCGATGGCAACGTAGGTGATCTCGTTGGCGATGTTCATGTGCCAGTGGATGCCGTCGGTCTCGCGTGTCTCGGTGTTGCCGCCGCCGACCCGGATGAGCATGTCGAGATGCCACGGGGTGTTCTGTTCGTCGCTCAGGTAATAGACATGTGCTTCACGCTTCTCGCTGAAGAAGTTCCGCGGCCAATGGCACTGTTCGCAGGTCTGCTGCGCCGGGCGGAGATTCTCAATGGGCGTCGCGATCGGACGCGCATACTTGTCAAAGAGAACGGAATAGACCTGGTACGCTCCCGACAGCTTCGATTGGACGAACGGCCCGGCACCCGAACCGATGTGGCATTTAACGCAGCCAACACGCGCATGGGGAGAATTCTGATACGCCGTATATTCCGGATGCATCACCGAGTGGCACATCTCGCCGCAGAATTGATCCGAGTCGGTGTACTCGTACGCCTTGTAGCTGCCGAACGCGGTGAAGACGAGGAGAAGGAATCCCGAGACGGCGATGAAGACGAACGCGCGGCGCTGACGCGAATCGTTCAGATCGATCGTCGGCAGATGCATCTCGTGTGGCTTACCCGCCTTCTCCAGCCGATGCGTCCGCCATGCGCCGATGAAGACCAACGCGATCCCGGCCAGCATGATCGCCGGCAGGATGATGAAGGTCAGAATGCCCATATACGGCTTCTGCTCGCCGGCCAGCAGGTCCAGGACGGTCAGAAACACGATCAAGCCGAAGCTGATCAGCGCGACCGTGGCGCCGGTCAGCGTCGTCACATTATAGAATGCAATCGGGAATCGGCGTTTCACGGCGTATCCTCTTCGATGCGGGCCCGATCACCGGCTCTCGCTGTTGGATTGTTCGCCTGCGTTCGAATCCTGCTCCTCACCGCGGTCATTCTTCCTGCCTTCGTGTACCTCGATCATTTCATCGTGTTCCGCCTCCAGGCGTTCCAGCTCAAGCGGATGCTCCTCCTCCATTTCCTGGTGCGTCAGTGTTCCCTTCCAGAACGCAAGATTGATGGGATACACATCCGGATTGAAGATGACGAAATAGAAGTGCCACACAATGATGGCCAGCGTGGCAAGCCATGCCTCGTAGTAGTGCACGGTGCGGGCGACATCCCACCCCAGTTTCGTCAGGATCCCCAGGAAGTAGTTGTCGAACCACAGGATCACACCCGTCACGCCCATGACGACGGTCCCCCACACGAGCGCCCAATATTCGGCTTTCTCGATGTAACTGAATCGGTCGAACTTCGGCTTGACCTTCGACAGGCCAAGGTTGTACTTCATCACGCCGATGGCGTCGGTCAGGTCTTTCCACACCGGGAGGAGGTCCCGCAGAAGCTGCTTGCCGCGCGGGACGAAGAACAAGTAGTAGGTGTGATAGAGACTGGCGAGGACCATCACCACGGCAGCGATGCGATGCAAAAGCCCGCGGAGTTCGAATGCTCCGGGTACATAGTCGCGGAACGGAACGACCCACCAGGCATCGGGGAACCGGAGCGCGAATCCCGTGAGCACGAGCGTGATGAAGCTGATGACGAGCGTTCCATGCTGGAGCCGCTCATTCAGCGCCATACGGACATAGAGCCGATGCGGCTTCGGCTCGTGCGAAACCGGATCGCGACGTTCGCGCAGGATCCGTTTCGACTTCGTGATGAAGTCGAGGATGTTGTGGACCACCATCCCGCCGACGATCGCGATGATGAGAATGATGTACGCCGTCGCGACGAAGTACAGCACGTCGTCTTGTCCTTCCGACGCGATGACGTGGACCGTTCCCTTTGTGAAGTTCTCGTTGGCGCCGGGATGGCACGTTCCGCAATTCGCGATGAGATTGTCCTTGTGCACGCGTGAACTGGGGTCCGTCGATGGCTTGATATCGTGCGACCCGTGACAACTCGCACAATTCGCAACCTCGACCGAACCGTGACGGCCGGCCAGACCGTGGAAACTGTCCTCAAAGCTCCGGAACCGATCTGCCGCAAGGCCGTACTTCTCCGACAAACGCAGGGATGAATGACATGGCGCGCAGACCTGGCTCGACACATTCGTGGGTGCGATGGGCGCATTGGGATTGGAGCGGCCAAGGATCTTGTGTTCTCCGTGGCATCCCGTGCATGTCGGAGACGCCATCACTCCCTTGGATACCGCGACGCCGTGGATGCTTCCCCGGAACGCTTCTTCCTCAGGCGTGTGACATGCTCCGCACGTTTCCGCAATGCGATTCCGGTTGACGTGCGACGCGGGGTCCACCGATTTCACGACGTCGTGTCCCCCATGGCAGTTGACGCAGTTCGCCGCGCGCGCATTGCCCCCCGCCAGGGCGGAAGCGTGGACACTCTCGTCATATGACGCGATGAAGCCTGCGGAGGGAGCGAC
>JBFYQI010000353.1:0-2603 GCA_041302875.1 Ignavibacteria bacterium | reverse complement strand
GTTGTATGTCCCATGATGCAGCCTCCAAGGATGTGTGCGGTCGTGGGGATCCCCAAGACAGTCTCAGTCAGCAAGGCGACGGGCTTACCGCCGACGAGCGCTGCGAATTCGTCGGCCAGCGCGTGCGCCTCCGGGATGAATGCCGTCGGGTCCGTTCCCCGCTCCACCGTCGTTCGCAAACGGAACCATCCTTCAGAGAACCGAAGATGCGTGTCGATCGTCTGCATGAAGAGAAGGATCTGCGTTCGCTTCGCCCAGTCATCGACGAAGTATGCCTTGAAGTTCAACACCGGATGCCGCACGATGTCCGCAACAACTTTCCCCAGACGGACGAGAAGATTGCTGGCGAATACCTTCGGCGATGCAAGCACGCGCCAGAATCCGGAGCCGGCGGGATACCGGACCGGCTCAAGATGACTGTTGTCATCCGTGTGCAGGATAGAACCGATCGCAATCCCCTTCGAAAAATTTGTCTCCTTGTCGAGTGCAGTGACTCCGAGCAGGCTTTCCGAATTCGTACGAACGCCATCGCCGACTTTGCGAGAAAGTCGCGGCAACGTCGTGCGCCTCAGCCGGAGGAGAAGTTTCACCGTCCCCATCACACCCCCCGCAAACACAATGCCGCGCGTCGTGACCGCTCCATGTGGTCGGTGTAGGAAAGCGGTCGAGGAACGCCAGGCAACGGAATACCCGTCCGCACCATCCGGCGATCCCAGCGGAACGACCGACGTAACCTCCGATTCGGTCTGCACCTTCACTCCACGCTTCTCCGCGAAGTAGAGATAGTTCTTGTCGAGAGTGTTCTTCGCATTGTAGCGGCACCCGACCATGCATCCGCCGCACAAAGTGCATCCGGCTCGCTCGGGTCCTTCGCCGCCGAAGTACGGATCGGGAACGGTCTTCTCCGCTTCGCCGAAGAAGACCGCGACGTCTGTCGCTTCGAACTCGGACTCGCGTCCTATCCGGCGGGCTAATTCCTGAAGCGCCTTGTCACCGATCTGAAGATGAGGATTCAGCGTCGCTCCGAGCATCCGTCTTGCCGTCTCGTAGAATTCGGACAATTCGGTCTGCCAGTCGGCAAGATGGGACCAGGAATCGGCTGTGAAGAACTCCTTCTTCGGCACCGGGAGCGTGTTCGCATAGACAAGCGAACCTCCGCCGTATCCGACACCGGAGAGAATGGTCGCATGGCGGAAGATCGAGATGCGGAAGATGCCGAAGAAGCGCATCAGCGGAAGCCAGAGCCAACGGCGGAGATCCCAGTTCGTCTTTGCGAACTCGTGCGCGGCGAACCGTTTCCCCTTCTCCAGCAGAAGCACGCGATACCCTTTCTCGGTCAACCGCAATGCGGAGACCGCGCCGCCGAATCCGCTCCCGATCACAACATAATCATACTCCAACACCGCCGTATTACTCATCGCGTACCCGGACAAATTTTTGACATTTCTCACACGCCGCCGTGGCAATCACGCAAGATACAATCGACATATTGCTCTGTGAACGATGGAAACAACACCAACACAATCAAACAAAGGAGAATACCATGAGAACCTCATCGCGGATGCCTGCCACCGTGTTCGTCCTCTCGCTGATGCTTTCCAGTTCTGCATACGCTCAAAGCGGGGACGTCGTGAATCTTGCAGAACGGAATCTCGGAGGACCACGGCTCGGTGTCACCTACATCACCGGTTCCGAGCTGGTACAGAAACTCGCGGATCGGAATATCGGAAGGCTGATCAGCCAATTCGGCTGGCACTTTGAGTATCAAGTGATTCCCGACGGAATTGGACCTTCCTTCGTGATCCAGTTCGTTCCCCTCATCGGGGCGGTCGAGTATGCGACCTTCCTTCCAAGTGCCACGCTCGCGATGGGTGTCCGATTCCCTTCAGGAATCGAGTTCGGTATGGGACCAAACATCATCGTGACGGAACAGAATGTGACCAGTTCGCTCGTGCTTGCTGTCGGCCAAAGCATCAACTACGGAGGGGTCAGCATCCCCGTCAACCTCGTCGCGGCAACGAATCCAAAGGGAACACGCCTATCATTCGTGTTCGGATATGCGATCGCGAAGCCACCGACAAGTCCGAGTGCGACATTCCGATAGAACCGATTCGCTCAGAAGTCCAATCCTCTCAGTCCTCTTCCGGGCCGCCCATCATTTCATCCAAGGGCGGCTCTTTCTTTGTGTAGCCTGCAGGAACCGTGAATTCCGACTCCGGGAACGATCGCTGTTCGACCTTGGTGACCGTGGACTTCATCTGTCCGAAGTCGGTCTCCATCGGGAACCCTTCGATCTTGAACATGGCGTCGGTCAGTCCCTTCATGAACCCAGGATTCATCGAAACCATACGCTTGGAGAACGCCTCGTAATCCTTCCGGATGGCGTCGAATGCCTTGACGTCCTTCGTCGTCCAGACCGTCACCAACACGCGCTCGCCTTCCTTCACGATGTACTTCGTGCACGTGTAGCCTCCGATCTTCTTCGTCTCGGACGCCTTTGTGACCTTCGCTTCCGGACCCTTCTTCCCCATCTTCCCTCCCATCATCTGCTCCATCATCTTGCGCTGCTCTTCTGGAAGGTTCTTCATATGTTCTTCCATCTC
>JBFYQI010000335.1:0-5359 GCA_041302875.1 Ignavibacteria bacterium | reverse complement strand
TGAAGAGCAACCCGTCGCATTCGATCCGGACGAACACCTCTCCGATCGCATCATGTCCGTAGCTCACGGACTTCACAGAGTATTCCGTCAGTTTCGCCTCGACCCCCGTGATGCGCTCGATCGCCCGGAACGCCGCATCCACCGGACCGTCGCCCGTCGCAGAGTCGACGGTGCGCGTCTCCTCGTACTCAAGTTCGACGGTCGCCGTCGGACGAACATTCGTCCCGCTCGCCACATGGATGCTCGCGAGTGCATACGCCTGTTCCGAGGCGTCGACATTGAGTTCGAGGATCGACTCAAGATCCTCGTCGACGATCTCCTTCTTCTGGTCGGCAACAGTGCAGAAGTTCCGGTAGGCACGTTCAAGCTCTTCGGCGGAGAGGTCGTACCCAAGCTCCGCGTAGCGTTGACGCAAGGCGTGGCGCCCCGAATGCTTTCCGAGCACGAGATGACTTCGCTTGATGCCGACAGATTGCGGCGTCATGATCTCGTATGTGATGGGACTTTTCAGCACACCGTCCTGGTGGATGCCAGCCTCGTGCGCGAATGCATTCGCCCCGACGATCGCCTTGTTCCGCTGGACGAGCATCCCCGTGAGACTGCTCAACAACCGGCTCGCGTGCATGATCTCTTCGGTCCTCACATTCGTGAAGCATTTCAGGGCTTCCCGCCGCACCTTCACCGCCATGACGAATTCCTCGAGCGATGCGTTCCCCGCACGCTCACCGATGCCGTTAACGGTGCATTCGACCTGTCGCGCGCCGTTCGCCACAGCGGCAAGCGAGTTCGCGACCGCAAGTCCCAGATCATTGTGGCAATGCGCGCTCAGAAAGGCATTGCCAATATTGGGAACGCGCTCACGCACCATCCGGAACATCGCACCGTACTCTGACGGGATGGCGTAACCGACGGTGTCGGGAAGATTGATGACGGTCGCCCCGGCATCGATGGCAACTTCGACGATCTGACAGAGGAATCCGATGTCGCTCCGCGATGCATCTTCGCAGGAGAATTCCACTTCGGGACAGAGCGAGCGGGCATGGCGAACCGCCCAGGCCGCCTCCTCCAGGACCTGTTCGCGTGATTTCTTGAGCTTGTATTTCAGATGCAGGTCGGATGTTGCGATGAACGTATGGATCCGCGGCCGTCGCGTTTCGCGGATCGCTTCCCACGCGCGGTCGATGTCTCCTTTGACCGCACGGGCAAGCGCCGCAACGGTCACATGCGACGCCGCGCGCGCGATGGACCGGACGGCCTCGAAATCGCCGTCAGATGCGATGGGGAAGCCGGCTTCGATCACGTCGACGCGGAGCTGCTCGAGCTGATGACCGAGGCGCAATTTCTCCTCGATGTTCATGCTGCATCCGGGGGACTGTTCCCCGTCTCTCAGCGTCGTATCAAAGATGGCAATGTGTTCTTCCATGACTCCCTCCTTCGGATTCATGCGCATTCCGGGACTTTCGCCCGCTTCATGAGGTAGTACGAGATGCTGTCCACGAGCGCCTTCCAACTTGCCTCGATGATATTCGTCGAAACGCCGACGGTGTTCCAGGACGTCTGGTCGTCCCTTGTCGTGATCATCACGCGAACCTGCGCGCTCGTCCCATCAAATCCATCAAGCACGCGCACCTTGTAATCGCTCAGCACCGCATTCTTCAATTCGGGATAGAACTTCTCCAACGCCTTGCGCAAGGCCTTGTCGAGGGCGTTCACGGGACCGTTCCCCTCCGCGGCGGTGTGCTCCACTTCTCCCGCCACGCGGAGCTTCAGCATCGCCTCGGATACGGGCTCTGCATCGGAGGATTCCTTGTGGATGATCACCTTGAAGCCGTCCAGCGTAAAGTTTTCCTGCCAGGCATCCCGTTGCTGGGCGATGAGGATCTCGAGCGATCCATCGGCATCTTCGTAATGGTACCCTCGGTGCTCCCGTTCTTTCACCTCGTCCACCACGCGCTGCAGCAGGTTCGGATCGTCGTCGGTATCGATCCCCAATTCCTTTGCCTTGTAGGCGACATTGCTTTTCCCCGAGAGATCGGAGACGAGGACGCGCCGGCGATTTCCCACGATCGCGGGATCGATGTGCTCGTAGGTCGCAGGATCCTTCATCACGGCATTGACGTGAACGCCCCCCTTGTGCGCGAACGCACTCTGACCCACGAACGGAAGATTTTTCCGAAGGGAGAGATTTGCGAGATCCGCGATCTGGCGGGAGACGTCTGTGAGCCGGGCCATCCGGTCTTCGCCAATGCACGGATATCCCATCTTCAACTGAAGATTGGGCAGCACCGAGCAGAGATTGGCGTTCCCGCATCGCTCGCCGTACCCGTTCATCGTGCCCTGGATGTGGACGGCTCCGTTCCGAACAGCGGCAAGCGTATTCGCCACGGCAAGCTCGCCGTCATTGTGCGTGTGGATTCCCAGCAGACCATCCACGCTTCGTCGGACCCGCGATACGATCTCCTCGACCTCGTGCGGGAGCGTTCCGCCATTCGTATCGCAGAGCACGATCGTACCAGCCCCGGCCGCCTTGGCCAGGCAGAGCGTGCTGATCGCATACTCGGCATTGTGCTTATAGCCGTCGAAGAAATGCTCGGCGTCGTAGACAACTTCGCGGCCGCGGGCGACCAGGTACGCAACGGAATCCGCGATAATATCAAGGTTCTCTCGTTCCGAGATTTGAAGCGCTGCATGCACATGCAGAAGCCAACTCTTTCCAAAGATGGTCACCACCGGCGTTTCCGCCTCGAGGAGGGCACGGATATTGGGATCGTCCTCTGCCCGGTTCTTCGCCCGTCGCGTGCTGCCGAAGGCCGCAAGCTTCGCATGCTTCAACTCCAGCGTGCGCGCCCGATCGAAGAATGCCATGTCGCGCGGATTCGAGCCCGGCCATCCCCCTTCGATGTATGCGAAGCCGAGATCGTCGAGCATCCGCGCTATGCGGAGCTTGTCGTCCACCGAAAAGCTGACATCTTCGCTTTGGGTGCCATCCCGCAATGTCGTGTCGTACAGGAACAGGCTCTCCATTACACTTCTCCCTGGAATTCACGTTTCAACGCCACCCGTCCGGTCCGCGCCATCTCTTTGATGCCGAACGGCTTCAACATATTGATGATGGCGTCGACCTTCTGCTGGCTTCCAGTCGCTTCGAGTGTGAGTGTCTTGGGACTGATATCCACCACTTTCGCCCGGAAGATGTCCGACACCTGCATGATCTCTGCACGGGTGGATGTTGTGGACTGCACTTTCACCAGAACGAGTTCCCGTTCCACGAACGGTTCGAAGGTCAGATCCACCACCCTGAGCGTGTCGATCAGCTTGTTCAACTGCTTGACGATCTGCTCGATGATCTGATCGTCGCCGCGCGTCACGATGGTCATGCGGGAGAGTTCCGGCTCTTCCGTCGGTCCGACCGTGAGGCTGTCGATGTTATACCCCTTCGCAGCGAACATCCCAGCGATGCGGTGGAAGGCCCCGAAACGGTTCTCGACAAGAATACTGATAGTGTGCTGTTTGAGCTGCTGTTCGTCCTTCGAACGGTGGCCGCGCGACACGGCGCCTGAAGATTGTTTCATCGCTTTATCCTTTCGCATGGATCAGGATGTCATGCTTGGTCGTGCCGGACGGCCCGGCCGCCGCGACCGGATCGGGGGAATCCATGATCTCGTTCACCGATTGCCCCGCCGGGATCATCGGATACACATTCTCTTCCGGTTCGACCACAAATTCGATCAGCATTGGACCGTCGTTGTATGCGAGCGCCTCACGGATCGCAGGCTCCATCGCATCGACCTCTGTCACCCGGAGCGCACGGCAGCCGAAGGCCTCTGCCAGCTTCACGAAATCCGGGCTGGAAATATCCACGTGCGAATAGCGACGGCGCCAGAACAGTTCCTGCCATTGCCGGACCATCCCGAGGAATCCATTGTTGATGATAAAGATTTTCAGCGGCAGCCGATGCTGACTGATGGTTGCCATTTCCTGCGCGTTCATCTGAAACCCGCCATCGCCGCTCAGGCAGACGACCGGATACTTTGGCTCGCTGAATGCCGCTCCCATGGCGGCGGGGAGGCCGAAACCCATGGTCCCAAGTCCCCCCGACGTGATATGCGTCCGCGGATGTTTCCATCGGAAGAACTGCGCCGTCCACATTTGGTGTTGACCGACATCGGTGACGACCACTGCGTTCCCGTCGGTCACGCGGCCGAGCGTATCGATGATGTGCTGGGTTCGCAGCGCGCTGTCATGCTTGTATCGGAGCGGATGTTCCCGTTTCCACTGCGCGATTGTTTTCAGCCAGTCGACGGTCTTCAATGGTTTGACGTGTTTGCTGAGCACACTGAGCACACGCTTCACATCGCCGACGATGGGAACATCGACAGCGACATTCTTGCTGATGGCGGCCGGGTCGATATCGATGTGGATCTTCTTCGCCTCCGGAGCGAACGCTTCCACCTTCCCCGTTACACGATCATCGAACCGCGCTCCGACGGCGATCAACACATCACAGTAGCTCACGGCGACATTGGAATACCATGTCCCATGCATTCCGAGCATGCCGAGCGAAAGGGGATTTCCCTCCGGGAACGCACCAAGACCGTGCAACGTCGTCGTCACCGGGCATTGCAGCGTTTCGGCAAGGCGCCTTAATTCCGCCGCCGCACCGGAGTTGATCACGCCGCCGCCGACGTACAGGACCGGACGCTGCGCCGCGTTGATGAGGTCCGCGGCTTTCTTGATCTGCATGTGGTTTCCGTCGACCACAGGATTGTAGCTGCGGATGTCAACCTTCGACGGATAGTGGAAGGCCGCCTTCTGCGCCATGACGTCCTTCGGCAGATCGACCAACACCGGTCCCGGACGTCCGGTGCGCGCAAGGTAGAACGCTTCCTTCACGATGCGCGAAAGGTCTTTCACATCGCTGACGAGGTAGTTGTGCTTCGTGATCGGCCGGGTGATGCCGACGATATCGGCTTCCTGAAACGCGTCATTTCCGATCATCTTCAGCGCAACCTGACCCGTGAAGACGACGATGGGCACGGAGTCCATGTAGGCATCGGCAATGCCGGTCACCGTGTTGGTCGCCCCCGGGCCGGAGGTCACCAGTACAACGCCGACCTTGCCGGTTGCCTTGGCATATCCTTCGGCGGCATGGGTTGCCCCCTGCTCGTGGCGCGTCAGGATATGGCGGATGTCGGTGATATCATGGAGCACATCGTAAATGCCGATCACCGCACCTCCGGGATATCCAAACACGACCTCCACTCCTTCGGCGACCAACGATCGGACAAAGATCTCCGCCCCTGTCATCATCTTGCCGGTGTGCCGCTGTTCTGCCTTCTTCGCCATGACCTTCTTCCCT
>JBFYQI010000322.1:0-2781 GCA_041302875.1 Ignavibacteria bacterium | reverse complement strand
TCTGGGAGTCCCGCGACGGCGGATCCTCGTGGCAGCTGATTCCCTCCGGCACGACCAATACCTTGATCGATGTCCAAAGCCTCGGCAGCCTGACCTACGCGGTCGGCGCGGGGGGAGCGATCTTGCGCGGCTATTTCCCAAGTCCCGAAATCGAACCGAATGGCGATACGACCACGGCAAAGTCGCTCGTCTACGGCGACATGGTCGACGGCGCGATCGGGTCCGCCTCTGATATTGATTACTATTCGTTCTCTGCTGCGGCAGGAGACACAATCGACGTCAGCTTCAAGGTCGATTCCTTGAGCGGACTGGCAGCCAACGTGACCTTGCGGAACAGTGCAGGAACATCCTTGGCTGACTCGCGGGATTTCCCCTCCTGGAATGATCAGCGCATCATATACCGAATCAACTCAGCGGGGAAGTACTTCCTGCGCGTGCAGTATCGCTACAACAGCTCCGCAACATTCCCTCAATCGGTCCTCCCGGGACCCGATGGTCAAGTCGCTGTTCCTGAAATTTCGACGAGCGTCGCCGCACAGGACTCGGGCCTCTATCGGCTCCATTTGCGGCGGTTGGAGCCCACCGCTCCCGTCATTGCGGTATCAGGACTCATCGGCGCGTTTTCCGATGAAGCCCAGGTGCAGATGTCCATCAATCCTGCCGGGGGAATCCTTTCCGATCTCCGCGTGGAGTACGGAGAAACGCCGACATTGGGTTCGATTGTGCTCGCGGGACCGGATCTCATCGCAAGTCTCAATGGCTCGATTCAGCGGTCCTATCCAGCGATCGTCATCAGCGGGTTGCAGGCGAAGACCACGTACTACTATCGGTTCTCGGCAACGTCGTCCGGAGGGACTTCGGTTTCTGATTTGTCACAGTTCAACACGCCGGCCCCTTCACCGCTATTTCGGCGAGCACTCCAGACATCGCTGGAATTCCGCGGGATCGTTATTCCAAAGATGTTTCATGCCGTCGCAGGGGGAGCCATTGGCGTGGTCGCGAGGACCAGCGACAACGGGACTTCTTGGCGCCAGGATACGATTCCGTCCACATCATTCTGGGATATGGCCTTCTCGACGCTGACCAACGGCGTCGGAATATCGATCAGCGCTCAGATACGCCGAACGACCGATGGAGGTGCCACCTGGTCGACGGTCTCCGCCCCTGCATCCGGCCGTACAGACGGCATCGCGTTTGGAGACGCATCCACCGGATTGATCGTTGGCTCCAACGGTATGATATTCCGAACGACCAACGGTGGTGCAAATTGGGTTCAAGTTGTGAGCGGGACCACGAGCCATTTGTGGAAGCCCGCGTTTGCAACTCCGACAGTGGCGTATGTCGTGGGCGACGGCGGACTGATCCTCAAGTCTACCGATGCGGGTGCCACGTGGAGCGGTCCGATTTCCTCCGGCGTCACAGCGACGCTCTATGCGATCGAGTTTGCATCGTCGTCCGTGGGATACGCGACGGGGGGCGGTCGCACGCTGATCAAGACGACGGATGGTGGAACGACGTGGGAGAACCATACTGCGAAGATCACGCAAGGCTCGACGTACTACGGTCTCGACTTCGCCGGGACGAACCTCGGATATGTTGCGGGCGAGGGTGGCTATATCGCGCGTACAACGGACGGCGGGACCACGTGGAACAACATCCCCTCGGGGACCACGAATTTCTTCTGGCGCATCGCGACGGACGGCCGCACAACATATGCGGTTGGCGGCGGCGGCGCATTGCTGAGCGCCTCCGAGCCATTGATGGAGTTCGAACCGAACAACGACACTACCAACGCAATGGTTGTGTCGTTCGGTGACAGCCTCAGCGGTGCGATCACTGGCCCGACGGATGTCGACTACTACAAGTTCACCGTTGCCTCGCAGGACACGTTCGAGTTTGTTGCCGAGTCTCCTGCCGGGACGAATCTATACATGCGAATGGCGGTGATTTCGCAATGGGGAGGATACTATGCAGACAACTATGGGTTCCCCTCATACGACCGACGCCGCATGGTGGCCGTGCTGTCCCCGGGCACATACTACCTCCGTCTGACGTACGGGAGCAACTATTCCACCAACTTCCCGCAGTCGATTCGCGACAAGGAGCGGGAACTTGCTCATCCGTCGCTCAGTATCCAGAACCAGACAGCGGCGTTTGATTCAGGCACCTACGCTTTGAAATTGTACCGGTATAGACCCGCGAAGCCGGATATCGGATACTCATACGCCATCAGCACCTTCCCTCGGGCGGCGGGGATCTCCGTCGATCTGCTCTCCCCAGGATATCCGACCACAATGCGAGTCGAGTATGGTCCGACCCCTTCCTACGGTTCGTTCGCGCTCTCGTCTTCCCAGGCGGCACCCTCCACATATGCACAGTCCGTTTTCACGAATTTGGACGGGCTCGCCCCGGGACAGACGTACTACTACCGACTGATCGCAACGAATGCCTTCGGTTCCGACACGCTCAAAGACCGATCGTTCTCGACTCCGCAGGAATCAGAGGTCTGGACGCCGAGTCTAACCGGATCGTACAGCAATACGATCCAGTCCCTCTGGATGGTGAACGAACTCACCGCATACGCGGCATCACAATACCCCGCTCAGCTGTTCTACCGCTCTTCTGACGGCGGTGTGACCTGGCGATATGATACATTGACGTTCCCGCTATACGGTCTGACGTTCCTGAACGCATTCACCGGCTTCGGCGCCTCCAATTCCGGCCAGATCTACAAGACCACGGACGCTGGAGCGACATGGGCAATCCAAACGAATTCCGATT
>JBFYQI010000101.1:0-4744 GCA_041302875.1 Ignavibacteria bacterium | reverse complement strand
GAACAACACATCAAGTAACAATATAACCAACACGACGAGATAGACAAGAAGCCAATGCCCGCGGCGGATCTTGCCGGGACGGCTTGGGTGCGCGAACGGGTCAACCTCCCGCTGATCGCGGACGAGAACTCTCTGCGCCTCACGGATGTTCCCAAACTGATGGGTGCCTTCGATGGCATCAACATCAAGCTGATGAAGTGCACCGGCTTGCGTGAGGCGATGCGGATGGTGAACACAGCCCGAGCGTGCGGCATGAAAGTAATGATCGGTTGCATGATCGAGACCTCGATCGGCATCACGGCGGGCGCCCACCTGACGCCGTTGCTCGACTATGTGGACCTGGATGGAAGCATGTTGACAACGAACGATCCATATGAAGGGGTGAAGTTCGACGGCGGAACGATCCTCCTCCCGACCGAGCCCGGTTTGGGCGTACGCCCCCGCGGATGACGACGAATGTCCCTTGGGAAGATCCATATTATGACGGCGGAACTGGCGAACAAGATCGCCGCGGGCGAGGTCGTCCAGCGTCCGGCATCCGTCGTGAAGGAACTCGTTGAGAATGCTCTCGACGCGAACGCCACGCGTGTCACCGTCATCGTCAAGGAAGCAGGGAAATCGTTCATCCAGGTCGTTGACAACGGGGAGGGGATGAGCGAAACGGATGCGATCCTCGCATTCCGGCGCCATGCCACGAGCAAAGTGTTCGCCGCCGAAGACCTCGAGCGGATCCGCACGCTTGGTTTCCGTGGCGAAGCGCTCGCTTCGATCGCGGCCGTTGCGCAGGTCGAACTCAAGACGCGGCGCGATTCGGACGATGTCGCCACGCTGGTCCGCATCGACGGCAACGAGGAGAAGGAGCGATCGAAGACCGCGCATGAACGCGGGACTTCCATCACCGTCCGCAACCTCTTCTACAACACCCCTGCGCGGAGAAACTTCCTCAAGACGCGGCAGACGGAACTGAAGAACATAACGGACGTCGTGACGAGGATGGCCATCGCATTCCCGAACGTGGAATGGAAATACGTCAGCGACGACGAGACGCTGATGGACCTCACGGTGAAGCCGATCCGCGAGCGCTTGGCCGACATCTTCGGGAAGGCGCTCTCAGAGGCGCTGATCCCGATCGAGGAAACGACCGACATCCTCGCCATCCGCGGATTCATCGGCCGGCCCGATTTCAGCCGAAAAAGCCGCGTGGAACAGTTTGTCTTCTTCAACCATCGCTTCATCATGAGCCGCATGATCAACCATGCGGTCTTCCAGGCGTTCGAACACCTCTTGCATCATGGCGCGTATCCCTTCTTCATCCTGAACCTGGAACTTGACCCGTGCCATGTGGACGTCAATGTTCATCCGTCCAAGATGGAGGTGAAGTTCGAGCGCGAATCGGACATCTATCGGATCGTCCTGTCCGTCGTGCGGAAGGCGCTCGCCAAGCACAACCTTGTTCCCACCATGAATTTCCGGGAAGGGAATGCGGTTGACGACGCGGAAGGGAAGTTCCGCTTCGCGTCTCCGACCGCCGCCGATCCGTTTGCCGGCGCTCCGCGGGAGCCGGCCACGGTGATCCCGTTTCCCGCGCATCCGATGCCCCAGCAGGAATCGGCGTTCGTGAATTTCGAAGAGTTGTTCGAGCGCCGTTCGGAGACGCAGGATGGAAGCGCGATTCCTCCTCGGATGCTTCCGGCCTCCGGACGGATCCTGGAGAACCGGGGACGCGAGGAAGGACTTGGGGGAAGCGAACAGCGGCCGGTCTGGCAGGTGCACAACAAGTACATCGTTGCGCAAGTGCGGAACGGGCTGATGATCGTCGACCAGCATGTGGCGCACGAGCGCATCCTGTACGAGCGTGCGCAGGCGAATTTTGAGAACGCGTTGCCGGCGACGCAGCAGCTGCTCTTTCCCGAGACCGTCGAAATGAGTCCGAGCGACTATTCGCTGATCAAGGAATTGCTTCCCGAATTGCAGAAGCTCGGATTTGACATGAAGCTGTTCGGCAAGAACACAGTGGTGATCGACGGCATTCCGGCCGACGTCCGGATCGGGAGCGAACGGGACATCCTTCAGGAGCTGCTCGACGAATTCCGCACCAACGAGCATGACGCCAAGTTCGACATCCGCGATGCGCTGGCGAAATCCTTCGCCTGCAAAGCGGCCATCAAAGCCGGTGACCGACTGAAGATCCCCGAGATGGTCGCTCTGATCGAGCATTTGTTCCTTACGAAAATGCCGTATGTCTGTCCGCATGGACGTCCGGTGGTCGTGAAGATCCCTTTGGAAGAGCTTGACCGGCGATTCGGCCGGACCTCGTAATCCGCATCATCCCCGAGTGAAGGAGACCCGAAGAGATGGCATCGTTCGATGAAGCGCGCGCGAAATGGGAGGCCGGCGTTCAACGCGGCGGCAGACTCCGCCAAGTGTCGTTCACGACGCTCAGCGGCGACGAGGTGAAGATGCTGTACACGCCTGCCGACGTCGCGGGCATCGATCCGGTGCACGATATTGGATTCCCCGGCGAGTTCCCGTACACCCGCGGCATTCATCCAACGATGTACCGGGGCAAGCTCTGGACGATGCGGCAATTCGCCGGGTTCGGTACACCCGAGGACACAAACGAGCGGTATCAGTACCTGCTCAGCCATGGGCAGCACGGCTTGTCGGTCGCATTCGATCTTCCCACGCTCATGGGGCGCGATGCCGATGACTCGGTGTCCGAAGGGGAAGTAGGCATCTGCGGCGTGTCGATCAGTTCGCTTGCGGATATGGAGATCCTCTTCCGCGGGATCGACCTCGGCGCGATCTCGACTTCCATGACCATCAACGCGCCGGCGGCGATGGTGATGGCGTTCTACCTGGCGGTCGCGGAAAAGCAGGGCGTCCCGTTCAAGGACCTGCGTGGGACGATCCAGGCGGACATTCTGAAGGAATACATCGCGCAGAAGGAGTGGATCTACCCGCCGACCCCGTCGATGCGGCTGATCATCGACATGTTCGAGTACTTGAACCGCGAAGCGCCGCAATGGAATCCCATTTCAGTGAGCGGATATCATATTCGGGAAGCCGGCTCCACGGCTGTGCAGGAATTGGCCTTTACGCTCGCAGACGGATTCGCGTATGTCGAGCATGGGATCGCGCGCGGCTTGAATGTCGACGACTTCGCACCGCGCATCTCCTTCTTCTTCAACGCACACATCGATTTCTTCGAAGAGATCGCGAAGTATCGCGCTGCCCGGCGCATCTGGGCGAAGCGGATGCGGGACACGTACGGCGCGAAGAACCCGCGATCGTGGATGCTGCGCTTCCACACGCAGACGGCCGGATGCTCCTTGACGGCGCAGCAGCCGGAGAACAACATCGTGCGAACGGCGTATGAGGCCCTCGCCGGAGTCTTGGGAGGAACACAGTCGCTCCACACGAATTCGATGGATGAGACGCTGGCGCTCCCTTCAGAGAAGGCGGTCAAAATCGCGTTGCGCACGCAGCAGATCCTCGCACATGAAACCGGCGTAGCGAATGTCATCGATCCGTTGGCGGGGAGCTACTTTGTGGAGGCGCTGACGGCCCGGATGGAGGAAGAGGCTGAGAAGTATTTCGAACGCATCGATTCACTCGGAGGCGTCATCCCGGCCATCGAGGCTGGCTTTTTCCAACGGGAGATCGCCGAGGCGGCCTACACGTATCAACGGGCTCTCGACGAGAAGGAGAAGGTGATCGTCGGCGTCAACGAATTTGTGGAATCCGACGAGATCATCAACATCCCTCTCCTCGAGATTTCCCCGGAAGTCGAGCGCCGGCAGAGGCAGCGGCTGGCCGATCTCCGCCAGAGCCGAAACCCGGAGGCCGTATCACGAGCCTTGGAAGCGCTCCGCGCTGCAGCGCAGGATGGATTGAACACCATGCCGAAGTTCGTGGAGTGCGCGCGGGCCTATGCGACCCTGGGAGAAATGTGCGGCGTGCTGGCAGAGGTGTTTGGCGTGTATGAGGAGCCGGCAGTCTTCTGAACCTGGAGGCACAACCACCATGGCGAATGAATCCTCTTCAACGATCACAGGTATCTTCCGCTTGCTGCGCCCGCAGCAGTGGTTGAAGAACGTCTTCCTGTTCGCCCCGCTCGTCTTTTCGCGCCATCTGTTCGAACCTCCATTTCTCCTGAGCGCCGTCATCGCATTCGTCGTATTCAGCTTGGTGTCGAGTGTTGTGTATGTCCTCAACGACATCGCAGACCGCGATGCGGACCGTCTCCACCCCAAGAAGCGATATCGTCCCATTGCATCCGGCATCATTCCGGTCTGGGTAGGTATCGTCGTCGCCGTCGTGCTCGCAGTGATCGCGGCGGGGATCGCCCTCCGGTTCGATGTGCGGTTCTGGGTCACGGTTCTGGTGTACCTTGCGCTGAATCTCGGGTATTCCTTCGGACTCAAACAAGTCATTCTTGTGGATGTCTTCGTCGTCGCGGCGGGATTCATGCTTCGCGTGCTCGCGGGCGTTTTCGCCATCAATGTCCTCATCTCCCCTTGGCTGGTGCTATGCACACTGTTCGTCTCGGTGTTCCTCGCGGTCTCGAAACGGCGCGGAGAGATTCTGTTGTCTGCCGAGGTCGAGTCTTCGACCGGCCGCCCGGTGTTGAAGCATTACAGCATCGAGTACATCGATCAGATGATGACCGTCGCAGCGGCGGGTGTCGCGATCTCGTATGCGCTGTACACGGTCGCCGAGCGGACCGTTCACATCTTCGGCA
>JBFYQI010000291.1:0-3606 GCA_041302875.1 Ignavibacteria bacterium | reverse complement strand
TTCAATACGAGAAATCCACCCATCAGAAGCCATCCACCCCGAAAGACCTTGGCTTTCGCGCTGAAGTAGGATAGGATGCTCTCGAATGTTGTGAACGCAAAGAGAACATAGGTGAGATTCGTGAGAAGACTTGCTGAATAGCCAAGCACACCCAAGATGCCCAATCCGAGTGCGAAGATCGTGCACCCCCAAGCGCGCCGCGGCAGGCGGTCATAGTTCAGAGCAAGAATCGTCAGCGTTCCAAAGAAGACGGCTGCGGTACCGGAAAGATTGTTAAGTGTCGTCGCAAGAAGAATGTGATCCACATCGACAACGAGCGACCGTAGGTAGTTGAAGTAGGTCACCCCCGCAAACCCCAGCATGCAGATCGCGTAGAAAAGATGCTGCCGCTGATTCCGCATGAATCCGTATAACGAGAAATGCACGAGCGCGAGAATGAAGGGAATGAACGTGAAGGCGATCTGACGCTCGGCATTCTTCCGGACATCGACCGCATCGCGCAAGGCAGAGTTTACGGGTGCAAGGGAGAGAACAAACCCCGGGTGATACCCCTTTTGCCGGATGCGCTGCCAGTCCAAATTGGCGTACCGAACGACAAGAACCTGCTCGTGGCGCGGTTCGATCCGAATCTCCTGCCACAACTTCATCGCCCTCGGCCGATACCCCCCGTCAACGGAATCGATCGTGCCAATCGAATACAGCCGTCTCCCGTTGTAGATCAGCTGGGAAGCACCCAAGTGCTCGATGCGGATGGCGAGCGTCCGGTTCCAGAGGCTTGAATCGACAAAGAGCGGAAGACGGAACCAACCTCGACCGTTCCATAGCGGCCCGGAGAGCGAATCCCATTGGATGAATGTGTCCGTGGTGATCCATCCACTGTCGTTCAGCGCAGGACTCATCCACGTTGAGTCGTCGCCGGGATGATACTTCCACAACGCGTCAAGGATCAACGGTGGCTGAGTCACGCCGAATTGCTCCGCGGACAATACCGCCCGGCCATTCCGTGTTCGGTTCAGCCAATCGAACACCTCGATGGTCACGGTCGTATCTCGATCGACCGACAGGCGGAAGTTCGCGTAGCGATTTCCATTGCTGTCGAGGGCCTGCGACCACCATGAACCCGCGGTGATTTTATATTCCAGATCTGTCCCATTCCGGAATCGCATTTCTTCAGACCAGATTGAATCGGAGCCGCGCCGAAGAGGCACCGCATTGGGGATCCAGGCTCCAAGCGCCGAATCGTTCCCGGTCAGATACACAGGCATCCCGACCGCGGAAGGATGCACCCGCACCACGAACCGGACCGTATGCGATTTAGAAGTGGGAGATGAGCACGAAGAAAGAAGAAGCGCCGCAATACCGAGCGCGCCAGCGATGAGTGATCGTCGCAGATATCGTAAGTTGGACATTCGTCTCGTGATGTACATTTGGGAATGTATCCGGGGGTTCATCCGGGGTTTTATCCGGGGATTTATCCGGGGACTTATCCGGGGATTTATCCGGGGTTTTATCCGGGGATTTATCCGGGGTTTTATCCGGGGATTTATCCGGGGATTTATCCGGGGATTTATCCGGGGTTTTATCCGGGATAATTCCGCGGAGAATGGGAGCGCATCATGGAAGATCTCACCGGGTGTCTCCCCGGGTGTGGTTCCCGGGGTGGCTCCGGGGCGACATTTCACCCGCGATCAGTCGTATGCGACGCGCGTCGCTTCGTCCGCCATCGTCGGTGCGAGCCGCTCATTCCAGGACGGATCTTCCCACGTTCCCAGCTTCGTGTGCAACTCGAGATACTTCCGCGGAATGGGGTGCGTTCCCAAAACGACCTTCACGCCGTACCGATGCTGCATGAAGTCGCGGAATGTGTCGATGTAGGGACAGGGCGGATATCCGACGAGCAGACCCGTCGCAAGGTGGACGACCTGCGCGCCGTTCTTGACCATCTCCTCCCCCGCATACTCGACGTTGCCGCCGGGACATCCATTGCACGTCGTGAATCCCACCAGCTCGGCGCCGCTCTCCTTATAAACGCTGAATGCCCCTTCGCAATTGCGCATCGCACGCAGACACTTTCCCCCCGCACAGGTCCGATACCGATCACAGATGATGATTCCAACCTTCGTTGCCTTGTTCATGGTTCTATCCTCCACACATAATTAACGGGGTGTTGAAAATCAGATCATTCACCACTAAGTCACAAAGACACCAACATAAGACGATCTTCCCGCATTGCTTTCTTCGTGCCTTCGAGACTTCGTGGTGAGGTCGTCTTCAACAGCTCGCTAGACCGCCCGAAACACCTCCACCTCGCATGCATACGTCCCCGCGCGCACAACGGACCGCGCGAACATGTACGCCTGCTGCGCCAACACCAGAATAATCAACATCGGCGCCGACGCTACCGTCAACGTCTCCGCCAGTAATCCGTACACAACCATCAGCATCACGGTCACTGCCACCAGCGCGAGCGAGACGCTCAGCGTGTACTTCCAGTTGCGAACGACGAACGCAAGTCCCGACCCGAACGCGCCGATGACGCTTCCACGATCTTCCAACACGATCCGGAGGCGCGTGTAGTCCAACGCCAGCGTGATGAGCCAGAACAACATGAGCAGCACGGCATTCGTTGCGAGGTACAACAGATATGCGGTCCACTCGGATGCATCTCCGCTTGTCGACGACGCGATCTCGTACCGCAGCAGTGGTCCCACGACGCCAAGTACAACATACAGCAATACGAATCCGACGAGCGCAACGCGGAACATCCGTCCGAAGAATCGCGCGCCGTCTGCGATGAACTCCGCAATCGTCACGCGCTGTGCGCTTGCATAAGCGCCGAGGAATCCGCCGGAGAGCAGCATCCCGCTCAATCCGTACACGAGAGCGAGCACCACGAGCAGCGAAAGATGCCGCGTCGCGAACTCCAGACCCGTCACCGACTCCCACACGAAGTCCGCGATGCTCGAAATGACCCGGCCGGAAAGCAGTCCGTCCAAATGATGGATGAACGGTGCCGCTCCAAGCACCGAATGATCGAGCAGGCGCGCGTACGGACTCGACCTGAGATCTTCATGAAATGTCGCAAGCCAGTTCTCGTCCAACCGCAGAAGGATTTCCTCATCGCGTACGGTCGGCGCAAGATACGATTCCAGTTCGTTGAGGAACGGCAGCGCGACGACCAGCGCCATTGCAAGGTTGATACCCCACGCAAGCGCAAACAGGCGGAGATTGTCTCGGACCCGCATCCAGCCGGTCCGAAGGATGGAAACGATCATGATGGCGACGCCTCCGTGGTGGACGATGTTCCGAAGATGAGCTCCTTGTACCGCTGATACGCGTACGAGACAGCCAGCAGGATGACCCCGAGACCGACGAAGGAGAAGATGCGGTACAGCGTTTCGAGGAACGAAAGGTCGTAGATGAAGATCTTCAGAATGGTGATGCCGAACAGCGCGAACGCGATCACGCGTTGCATCCGCATTCCGCGCCAAATGCCGATCACCATGAGCACGACCGACAAGCAGAGCCACACGGTCGACAGGATGAGCTGCTGGAGATTCTGCAGCCGCTGGAGTTCGGGAGAGGAGAGGTCTGGGTTCGTCATCA
>JBFYQI010000279.1:0-6167 GCA_041302875.1 Ignavibacteria bacterium | reverse complement strand
GGCAGGACAGGAATTCCATACGACGCAAGGATCTTCGTCGATTCGTTTTCCGGGAGATAGGTCCGTCCAGCGATCCTCGCATCATCGAGGAGTCGTCGCACGGTGGCATCGTCGACGTCGGTGAACTGCGCAATGAGCTCGGGAGTCTGGTCGCGATACTGCTTGAAGAAGAGTGCGCTCGCGAACGCCCGGGCCATAGACTCCGGGAGGATGTAATGCGGGATATTGCGCCGCTGCAGAATGTTGATTCCGACCGCGACGTCGGTCTCGCCCATGAAGGACGCGTACACCGGTTTGTCATATTTGCTGATCGTATCGCACACTTCCTCAGCGATATTCTCGATGTCGGTCATCGATTGCGGCGTCAGAATGACAAAGACGCCATCCACGCCGGGATCCTGCAATGCCCCGCCCAATGCGACCTTGTACCGATCCGCCCGCGCGTCGCCGATCACATCGACCGGATTCTTGATGTTCGCGGTTGCCGGCAGGGTTTTGCGGTAGATCGAGAGCGTTTCTTCGGAGAACTTCGCCATGGTGAGTTGCTGCTTGACGGTCGCATCGGTCGCGAGGACGCCAGGACCTCCGGCGTTCGTGACGATGGCAACGCGCTTCCCGCGCGGAAGCGGCTGGTAGGAAAGCGCGATAGCGTTATTGAACATCTCTTCGATCGTCGTACAGCGGATCATGCCCGCTTGCCGCAGAGCCGCATCGCAGACTTCATCGCTCCCCGCAAGTGAACCCGTGTGCGAAGCTGCAGCGGCCGCCCCCTCGCTTGTTCGTCCCGATTTCAGGACGAGGATCGGCTTCCCCGATTCCGTCGTGATCTCATGCGCCGCCTTCATCAGCGCATCGCCGTCGCTGATCTCTTCGAGATAGAGAAGGATGACCTTCGTCTTCGGATCGTCCTTCAAATAGTACATCAGGTCGATCTCGCTGATGTTCGCTTTGTTCCCGAAGCTGACGAACTTGGAGAATCCGATATGCTTTGCCCGTGCGTAGTCGAGGACTGCCGTGCATAGTGCGCCGCTTTGTGAGAGGAACGCGATGTCCCCTTCCTGCGGCATCTTCCGCGCAAACGAGGCATTCAGATGAGAGAGCGGATCAGTGTTGATCACGCCGAGACAATTCGGTCCGATGAACGAGATGTTGTGCTTCTGCGCGATCGCCTTGATCTCCGCCTCGCGTTGAACGCCGATCCCGCCGATCTCACGGAATCCCGCGGAGATGATCACCGCGGACTTCACCCCTTTCTGTCCGCATTGTTCGAGTGCAAGATTGCACACCGTGCTCGGAAAAACGAGAATGGCAAGATCGACCGGGTCTGGGATGTCGATAATATACTTGTATGCGCGGACGCCGGAAACGAATCGTTCCTTCGGGCTGACCGGATAGACGATCCCCTGGAAATTGTCGCGGAGAATGTTGACGAAAATGTCGTGCGGGACCGTGCCGGCGACCCGGTTCGTTCCGAGAACGGCGATCGATTTCGGATAGAAGATGTGTTCGAGATCTTTGGGCGGGGAAGACGGGAGTTCAGTCATGCGGCCTCCGCGCGCTCACTTGAGATAGCCGGCGATGAAGTTCACTGCCGCTTCGACCGTTTGCACTTCGCGGGCCTTCTGCTCATCCATTTCGATGTCGAACTCTTCCTCGAAGGCTGCGATGAGTTCCAGGCTTTGCATCGAATCCGCTCCCAGGTCGAACGCGAAGTTCGCTGTGGGAGTGATCTCCGAAGGATCGACCTTGAGGACGGTAGCAGTGACCCTTTCAACGCGTGCTTTGATCTCAGATTTCTCCATCGTCATTCTCCATTGTACGGGATGATGTGATGCAGCAATTCGTCGAATCTGAACAGCGCAAGTCGATGTCGCGGCGAGGCTTGGCGCTTTGGGGGGGAAAGTCGCTATGGCATGTTGATCAGAGTTGAAGGAAAGAATCGATTGTGGGGGAATGGTGCTCCGAGATGGTACGAAAGGGTGGAATCAAAGGCAATGCAAACCCCGGACCCGATCCCGGATCGGACCCCGGGTTGGTCCCGGGTTCCAGCCCGGGTCAGTCGCTGAAGAAAGCGAGAAATCACCTCTGAACGCAAGTTCTTCGGTGATTCGTTGGCAAACTGATGGAAAAACCCGCTGATGCCGGGCTACAAAGTCGGTCACTGGCTTCGATTCGCCAGAGGAAGTCGAACCTCAACCCGCGTGCCGGCATCGATTGCTGAGTCAATGGTGAGAATACCATCATACAACTCGATCAACCGTTTTGCTGTCGTCAAACCGAGTCCAATGCCCTGCTGTTCAAAATGCTCTCGCCGGAATTGCATGAACCCGTTAACATCTTTGACCTCCGACTTCGACATCCCGCGCCCCTGGTCCTCGATCTTCAGCACAAAGAAAGATCCCCTTCGCGTCCCGTCGACGGACACCTCCGTCCCGGGCTTGGAATAACGAAAGGCGTTGTCCAACAACTCAGCAATCACGATCCGCGCATGCTCTTCCCGCATCCGGAGAGCGGCAGGCTCGATCGTGATCCTGCATTCTTCTGGGCTGCGCTCGCTCTTCGTCGCCTGTCCATGCGCGATCGCGGTCAAGAGCGCCAAGTCAACGTCGCAGGATTCATTCCGAAAATACTCCTTCATCCGCTGATCATGATGCCACATTTCCACCCGCGAAAAGAGAACGAACTGCTCCGTGACCCGCTTCAGACGATCGATCCCTGAGCGAAGGCTCTCAACAGCAAGACATGCACCCTCATCCGCCGTCACGACGGGATTCGATTCGAGGAATTCTGCCGCCATGGTGACGATCGCAAGCGGCGTGCGAAATTCGTGGGGAAGAGAACGACTGATCTTGTCGCGAAGCTGTGCGAGTTTCTCGTTGCGAACACTCAGTTCTGAATCCAGACGCTGAAACCGCGCTTCGATAGCTGCCAACAGTTGCCTGATCTCGAAAGGCTTGGCGAGATAGTCGTCCGCACCCAGCTCCATGCTTCGCCGGTACCCCTCCTCCGGTCGCATTCCGCTGATGACGATCACGGGAATCGTTGCCGTCGAAATGTCTTTCCGAAATCGTTCGATGAGAGAGAATCCATCCAGCTTGTCCATCATCAAGTCAGTGATGATCAGATCGGGGAGGACCCTCGTCGCAATATCGATCGCTTCCTTGCCGTTGCTCGCTTCGTGGACGGCAAAGGCCGTATGGCGCAACCCACGGACGATCAACTCCCGTTGAGCGTCGTCGTCGTCAACAATCAGTATGGACCTCATATGTCCTCCGCGATTTCACTGCCGTGATCCGACATGGGATAATGTAATCCATATTCCCATTCTGAATCAACGGGAACTTTCTCATAGTCTTTTCCCGGTCTTCATAGTTGCCTTCGCGGCATTCATTGTATCCCGGATCAGATCCCGGATCGGTCCCGGGTTTCATCCCGGGTCAGCCACCGGAGAAAGCGGGAAATTCCGACTCTAGCCGCGTTCTTGCGGAGAATTCGGTTCAAAGCTGATCCGGAGCACCTAGCGCTGGAGAAGCATCTTTGCTATTCGCGTGCTCCTTCCCGTGTTCAACCGGGCAAAATACACTCCGCTTGGCATCCCCGCTGCATCCCAGGTCACCGTATGACGCCCCGCCGGCTTCAGTCCATCGACCAACACCGCCATCTCCCGCCCAAGGAGATCGACAACAGTGATCTTCGCTGCTCCTCCAATCGACAATCGAAAATCAATAATCGTCATTGGATTAAATGGGTTCGGATAGTTCTGCTCCAAAGCGCATTCGCTCGGCTGCCCCTCCTCTTCCACAACGTCGCTCACGAACGGGCTGTATTTGATCGTCGTGTACTCCGCGAAACCTGCCCCAATTGTGGAGCCCGAGATATGGACATTCCCAGAGTTGTCCAAACCAATTCCCTGCCCGTAGTTGAACGAGCTCCCCCATCGCTTGAAGAGGGCAACCCAACGCTCATTCCCGTCGGCATCATACTTCACCGTGGTCATGTCAACGAGTCCTCCGGTGACATACACGTTCCTCGCCTGATCCACCACCAGCGCGTACGCCCTGTCCGTCGCATAGCCGGGAGAGGAATATCGCGAGAGCCACCGGAGGTTGCCGCCGTTGTCATACTTGATGGTGGCCATATCGATGCCCGTGGTCGAGCTGGGACTCCAACCGGTCACGTAGACGTTACCGGAATCATCAAGGACGATATCCCAGGCATCCTCCGAGCCGTTCGAGGGGCCATTGTAACGGACGATCCATTGCTGTACGCCGGATGAGCTATACTTGATCGTGGCGTAATCATCAAGTGCAGGGCTGGCCGATCGGCTTCGACCGGTCACATACACGTTGGCCGAATCATCTAGGACCAGCGCATGCGGTTCGTCAGTGCGGCTTCCTGTGCCGTTGTACTGCACGCTCCACTGTTCCGCTCCCGCCGGATTGTACTTGATCGTCACGTAGTCATAACCTGTGCTGACGGTTCCCCAGCTGCAGCCAATGGCGTATGCATTCCCCGAATCGTCCGTGGCGACAGCGACTCCGTAATCGGCGTTTGCGCCGGGACCCGAATACCGGTTCACCCATTGCTGGACGCCTGATGGATCATACATGATGGTGATCATGTCATCCGCCGCGGCAGAGTCACGGCTGATACCAGTCACAAAGACGTTTCCCCGAGAATCAAGCGCAATTCCTCGACCTCCATCGCCGGCGTTCCCCGTGCCATTATAGCGCGCGACCCATTGCTGAACGCCAGCAGAATTGTATTTGATGGTCACGCAGTCGGCACCCGTCCCGTCTCCGACGCTCCGTCCTGTCACATACACGTTCCCCTCCGCGTCGACGACCATGTCATTCACATAGTCGTAATCGTTCCCCGTGCCGTGATAGTGCGTGAGCCATTGTCGTACGCCATCAGCAGAATACTTCGCTGTGAGAAAGTCGTTGGCTGCACCATTCCCTGCGGTCCATCCCGCGATATAGACATTGCCCGAGGCATCGACGGCAAACGCGATCGCATCTTCCTCGGTCGGTGCTTGTCGCGTCGTATCGGGCTTGTACCATGCCTGGAGGATGCTGTCTGCTGACGCGATGATTGAGGTCGAAAAGAGAGGAACGGTAAGAAAGATCGACAACAGGGAAATGACGAAGAACCGGTGCGAACGTTTCATGACGTGACATTCCTTTCAAAAAACGACAAAGCCCTCTTCATCGCATTTCGCGAATCCGAGGGCTTCACTCTCCACAGGATATTGGCCTCCACCGCACGCCTCAACGGCCGCGTGTTTCACTGAGTTATGGTATGAAATTCAACCGGATTTATCAAGCAGCCGCGGGTGGAAACCAGGATTTCGTCCGATTGCAGACGGAGCAGACGGACAGCATGACCGGCACTTCTACCAGAACACCGACCACGGTCGCCAAGGCAGCCCCGGAACCCGGACCATACAATGCGATCGCCGTCGCGACGGCAAGTTCGAAGAAGTTGCTTGCACCAATGAGCGCTCCCGGTGCGGCAATATTGTGCGGCACGCGGAAGTACTTCATCAACCCGTACGTCAGCGAGGAGTTGAAATAGACCTGGATGAGGATGGGGATCGCGATCAGCAATACGTGCAGTCCGCGCTCCGTGATATTGTCCGCCTGGAAGGCGAAGATGAGGACGAGGGTCGCCAGCAACGCGAGAATCGTGACCGGATGGAAGAACGGAACAAAGGAACCTTCGAACCACGCTGCGCCCTTCTTCTTGATCAGGATAAGGCGACTGATCGCTCCGAGTGCCAGCGGGATGACGATGAAGACCACCACGCTGTACAGGAGAACAAGAAACGGCACGCTCAGCGTGCTGGCCCCGCTCACAAGCAACGAAACGATCGGCGCAAAGAGGATCAGCATGATCAGGTCATTGACGGACACTTGGACGAGCGTGTAGGCAGGATCGCCGTCCGTGAGATACGACCAGACGAACACCATCGCTGTGCAGGGGGCGGCGGCGAGAATGATGACCCCGGCGATGTATTGATTCGCCAACTCTTCGCCGATGATGGGGAGGAATAATTGCTTGAAGAACAACCATCCGATCAAGGCCATCGAAAACGGTTTGACCACCCAGTTCACGAAGAGGGTAATGAACAACCCCTTCGGTCTGCTTCCAACGTTCTTGATGCT
>JBFYQI010000257.1:0-5056 GCA_041302875.1 Ignavibacteria bacterium | reverse complement strand
TTCGCGACGGAATCCTGCCGTTTGGAACCCCCCATCACCACACGGGCCACTTTGTGGAGCCGGTATCGCGATACGAGTGCTTCGACCTCTGCGATCGCCGACTCCGGAACGGCTAGATTCACCTCATCTACATCGGAACAGTGTTCGAACTGCTGCAGTGTGTGAACGAGGATGGGCTTCCCCTTCAACAGCAGGAATTGCTTCCTGACAGCGCCCCCCATACGTGACCCAGACCCGGCGGCGGGAACGATTGCGACAACACGTGGACGGGAACGAGGCATGAGATGGATATTGAAGAATGTTGATTATTGATTGGTGAATTGGGCTCCCGGCTCAGTGCTCTTGGCTCTGTGCTTTCGGCTCATAAAATCATCATTGCATCGCCATAGCTATAGAATCGATACCCTTCCTTGATCGCCTTCTTGTAGCACTTCATCATGAAGTCATGCCCCGCGAAGGCACTGACGAGCATCATCAGCGTGGATTCGGGGAGATGAAAATTCGTGACGAGTCGATCGGTGATCTTGAAGTCGTACGGGGGGAAGATGAACTTGTCCGTCCACCCTCTCGCCGGCTTGACATGCCCGTCGGACGTGACACTCGATTCCAGGGCACGGCAGGAACTCGTTCCGACCACGAAGACATTCTTCTTTCCGTCGATGGTCTTGTTGATGACATCCGCTGTCGTGGCCGGGATCTCGAAGTACTCGGAATCCATTTTGTGCTTCGTGAGATCCTCAACTTCGACTGCGCGGAAGGATCCCAGGCCCACATGCAGGAGCACGGGGACGATCTTCACCCCTTTCGCCTCGAGTTTCTTCAAGAGCGCTCTCGTGAAGTGGAGACCGGCCGTTGGGGCAGCAACAGCCCCGAGCGTCTTTGCATAGACCGTTTGGTAGCTGTCCTTATCCTTCTCGGTTGGGTCACGCTTGATGTAGTACGGCAATGGCGTGAGTCCGATCCGCTCGATGATCTTGAAGAAGTCGCCCTTGTGGTTGAATCGCACGGTGCGGCCGCGTGAGGTCGTATTGTCGATGACCTCGCACCAGAGCTTGCCGTCGTCGAAGAAGATCTTGTTGCCGATCCGCACTTTCCGGGCAGGATCAACGATGACGTCCCAGATGTTCTCCTCTGCGTTCAACTCGCGCAGAAGGAACACCTCGATCTTCGCGTTCGTCTTTTCCTTCTTCCCGAAGAGTCGCGCCTGGAACACCTTGGTCTCATTCACGACCAGGCAGTCCCCCTTCGAAAAATAATCCGCGATTTCATGGAACTTCCGGTCTTCCGTGGTTTCCCCGTTCCGGTTCAGCACCATCAGGCGCGAATGGTCGCGCGGGCTGGCCGGGTGCTTGGCGATGAGGTTCCGCGGAAGCGGATACTTGAAATCGGAAAGCTTCATGATGGTTGTCCTTCTTTGAAAGAAACGATCCGGGAGGCGAACCGCTGCCGACTCGCCTCCCGAGGAATTGACGGCCGATCAACGTCGCCGCGCAGACTTCTTCGCCTTCGACGCTTTCTTGGCCTTTGCCGCCGACTTCTTCGGAGCGACGACCGCCGGATGCATCAGCGCCGCACGAGCCGCTGCGAGACGGGCGATCGGGACTCGGAACGGCGAACAACTGACGTAGTTCAGTCCGATGATGTGGCAGAACTCAACGCTCGACGGCTCGCCGCCATGTTCGCCGCAGATGCCGAGCTTGATGTTCGGACGGGTCATCTGGCCGCGTGCGACCGCCATCTTCATGAGCTGACCGACGCCGCCGCGATCGAGGACTTCGAACGGATCCTTTGCGTAGATCTCTTTCTCGACGTATGGGATCAGGAACCGTCCCGCATCGTCGCGGCTCACGCCGAGGGTCGTCTGCGTCAGGTCGTTCGTTCCGAAGCTGAAGAACTCGGCCACGGTCGCGATCTCGTCGGCCGTAACGGCGCCGCGCGGGATCTCGATCATCGTTCCGACCAGGTATTTGAACTTCACCCCTTGTTCTTTCATGACCGCTTCGGCTTGCGCGCGAACGAGCTTCGTCTGATGGTCCAGTTCCTTCACGTTGCCGACAAGCGGGATCATCACTTCAGGCTCGACGTCGATGCCCTTCTTCTTCGTCTCGGCCGCAGCCTCGAAGATGGCGCGGGCCTGCATCTCGGTGATCTCGGGGAAGATGATGCCGAGACGGCAGCCGCGGAAGCCGAGCATCGGGTTGAACTCGTGCAGCGATTCGACGCGTTCCTTGACCTTCTCATACGGGATGCCCATCTGCGCGGCGAGCGCCCGCTGATCCTTCTCTTCATGGGGAAGGAATTCATGCAGCGGCGGATCGATCGTGCGGATGGTCACCGGACGGCCATTCATGACCTCGAAAATGCCGGCGAAGTCCTTCCGCTGCAACGGGAGCAGCCTCGCGAGCGCCGCCTTCCGGTTCTCGACCGTGTCGGCAAGGATCATTTCGCGCATTGGTCCGATCTTGCCTTCACCGAAGAACATGTGCTCGGTGCGGCAGAGGCCGATGCCCTCGGCACCGAACGCGATCGCGTTGGCGGACTGATCGGGCTGGTCGGCGTTCGTCCGTATCTTCATCGTGCGGTACTTATCCGCCCATTTCATGACCTTTGCGAACGTTTGATAGACCGGCGCGTTCGCAGGTTCGAGCGTCTTCTCGATGAGGACCTGCAGCACTTCGGACGGCTTCGTGTTGACCTTTCCTTCGATGACCTGGCCGGTGGTGCCGTCGATGGAGATCCAATCTCCTTCCTTCAGCGTTTTGCCGTTCACCGACATGGTGCGCTTCATGTAGTCGATCAGCAAGTCGCCGCAGCCAGCAACACAGACCTTCCCCATCTGGCGCGCGACAAGCGCCGCATGCGAGGTCATGCCTCCGCGGGCCGTCAGAATGCCCTCGGCTGCGTTCATCCCTTTGATGTCTTCCGGAGAGGTTTCGATGCGCGTGAGAATGACCGCCTCACCCCGCTTGGCCCACGATTCTGCGTCGACCGCGTTGAACACGATGCGACCCGTGGCCGCACCGGGACCGGCATTGAGACCCTTCGTCAGCAGGCGTCCCCCCTTCACCGCCGCATCCTTTTCCTTCATGTCGAAGATCGGACGCAGCAACTGATTCAATTGGTCGGGATCGATGCGCTCGAGCGCTTCCTTCTCGCTGATGAGCTTCTCGTCCACCATATCCACCGCGATCTTGATCGAGGCGAACGCGGTCCGCTTGCCAACGCGGCACTGGAGCATGTAGAGCCTGCCCTGCTGGATCGTGAACTCGATGTCCATCATGTCCCGATAATGCTTCTCCAGCGCCTTGCGGATCTTTTCGAGCTGCGTGAGCGCTTTCGCATCGTCCCGCTTGAGCTCGCTGATGGGAAGCGGGGTGCGCGTGCCGGCCACAACGTCTTCCCCCTGCGCATTCATCAAGTATTCGCCGTAGAAGTAGTTCTCACCGGTGGCCGCATCACGCGTGAATGCCACGCCCGTGCCCGAATCGACGCCCATGTTGCCGAACACCATCGACTGGATATTGACCGCGGTCCCCCACGATTCGGGGATGTCGTACATCTTGCGGTATGCGATGGCGCGATCGTTCATCCAGGAAGAGAACACAGCGCCCACCGCTCCCCACAACTGCTTCATCGGATCCTCGGGGAAATCGTGTCCCGTCTTCTCTTTGATGGCGCGCTTGAAGCGGACGACGAGGTCCTTCAGATCTTCGGCCGTGAGTTCGGTATCCGCCTTGACTCCGCGCTCATGTTTCTTCTGCTCGATGAGTTCCTCGAAGGGATCGATGTCGTCCTTGTTGACCGGCTTCAGTCCAAGCACGACATCCCCGTACATCTGAACGAAGCGGCGGTACGAATCATACGCGAATCGCTCGTTCTTCGTCTTTGCGATGATGGCCGCGACGGTCTTCTCGTTCAAGCCGAGATTGAGGATCGTGTCCATCATTCCGGGCATCGAGGCGCGCGCGCCGGAACGGACCGAAACGAGGAGCGGATTCTTGTCATCGCCGAACTTGGCGCCCATCGCCCTCTCGACTTTCACCAGGGCTTCCTTCACCTGGGCCGCAAGAACCTTCGGATAGGCCTGCTTGTTCGCGTAGTAGTACGTGCAGACTTCCGTGGTGACGGTGAATCCCGGAGGAACCGGGAGGCCGATGTTCGTCATCTCGGCGAGGTTGGCGCCTTTGCCGCCGAGGAGATTCTTCATGTCCGCTTTCCCGTCGGCTTTTCCGCCGCCGAAGAAGTAGACATACTTTATTGGCTTTGCCATGTGTGTCCTGTCCTTTCGTTGATCACGAATGATGTTGATGGTCATGATGGTATTGATGTGCTTCACGAATAAAGATCTGCGCGATCCGTTCCGACAGTGTGTCCTCCGGCATACGCTCAGGATGCCATTGGACGAGCAACAGGAACGACATATCGTCCTTCAATGCCCACTCGGCCGCTTCGACGACGCCGTCGGTCGAGATCGCGGTCCGCATCAATCCGCGCCCCAGCCGGTCGACGGCCTGGTGGTGGAATGAATTCACGCTCGCATCGAGGCCTCCCGCGAGGAGGTGAAGCATCGAGTGCGGCACGATCCCAAGAGGGTGCATCAATGCCGAAGCGTCGACGCTGCGATGTTCTTTGTAGCCGTCCGTCGGCAGATCGATGATCAACGAACCGCCAAGGGCGACATTCATTGTCTGCATGCCCCGGCAGACGCCGAGGATCGGCAGATCGCGGTCCAGCGCTCGATCGATGAGTTCAAATTCGAATCCGTCGCGGAGTTCCTCCACCCCCCGGACCCGCGCCAGCGCATCCTCCCGCTCGTAGAATTTCGGGTGGATGTCTCCGCCGCCCGTCAGGACGAGGCCGTCAAGCAATTCCACCGCATCGGCATTCGCGAGCACGTGCGACAGCTTCCGATACTCAGCCTCGGGGGCCGTGCGCTGCAGCCAACGAAGATACTGCTCATACTTGTCCTCGCTGAACGTGTCGGTGACGCCGATGGTCATTTGTGTCCGATCGCCTTCAGCATGTTCTCGAACGTCACCTGCCCGCGCGCGAGCTG
>JBFYQI010000227.1:0-5768 GCA_041302875.1 Ignavibacteria bacterium | reverse complement strand
TCCATACGCGACCTTGCTCTTCGTGGCCATCGCCGGCTGGTTCATCGTCAACACGCTGGTCGAAGATACCCGCAACGCGATCATCGGCATCGGCCTGCTCGTCGTCTCGTTGCCGTTTTATGTTGCCGCCATTCGGAAAAGCCGAATGAGTCGGTGAGCCGGTGAGCCTGGAGCCCTAAGCCCAGAGCACACAGAACAAGTCAAAACGCATAAGTCAAAAGGATTGGCAATAGGGCACCTTCAACGGCCAAACCATTTTAACTTCTGACTTTTGACTTATTGATTCCTGACCACTGACTACTGAATACTGACCTCCCGTGTCCACCATTCTGCTGTGGGTTCTCTTTAATATCTTCATTCTCGCTCTTCTCAGCGTCGACCTCATCGTCTTCAATCGCAAGCCGCATGAGATCAGCATTCGTGAAGCGCTCATCTGGAGCGGCATCTGGATCGCGCTCGCGCTTCTTTTCAATGTCGGTGTCTACGCGTGGTATGGACACGAATCTGCGCTGCAGTTCTTCACCGGTTACCTGATCGAGAAGTCGCTCAGCGTCGACAATCTTTTTGTCTTTCTCCTCCTGTTCACCTATTTCAAGGTTCCGCCCAAGTATCAGCACAAAGTGTTGTATTGGGGGATTCTCGGCGCGCTCATCATGCGCGGCGCGATGATCCTCATGGGTGCGGCGCTCATTGCGAAGTTCCACTGGATCCTCTACATCTTCGGTGCTTTTCTAGTGGTCACCGGATACCGCATGGCTGTCAAATCGTCCGACGAAGAGGTCCATCCCGACCGGAACATCGTCGTCCGGTTCTTTAAGAAGATATTCCCCGTGACGTCCGGGTATCATGAAGAACGGTTCTTCGTCAGGATCGATGGGAAGCGGTATGCGACGTTGCTGTTCGTCGTTTTGATCGTCGTTGAAACCACCGATTTGGTCTTCGCCGTCGATTCCATCCCGGCGATCTTCGCCATCACGACCGATCCGTTCATCGTCTACACGTCGAATGTCTTCGCCATCCTTGGCCTGCGATCCCTCTACTTTGCCCTCGCCGGCATGATGGATATGTTCCACTACCTGCGGCACGGTCTCGCTGTCGTGTTGATGTTTGTAGGGGTCAAGATGCTCGTCGAGCCGCTTTTCGAGATACCGATCCTCATCGCTCTTGGCGTGGTGATCGGTGTCCTAGGGATCGCGGTGCTAGCCTCCGTCGAACGGGCACGAAGGATCCGAGGTACGGAGCAGAAATAATGCCTGCAGTCGGAAAAAAACAAGCCCCGGTGACGGGGCTTCGTTGTTTGTGGGGGGATCTATGATTGCGGCGGTGCGGCGTTTGGTGGCGGTCCCTGAGCGGCGGGGGGGCGCCCTTCGAAGCGCGCGATGACGTCGTCATTCATCAGGACGTAGAATGCATAGATCGCCAGTGCCGTCCCGATAGGGAACGCAAATAGATTCAGACAGGAAAGGGCGATGACGAGGATCCTTGCCCACGGTCGATACCGCAGTAATCCAAAACCGCCGATGATTCCAGGGAGCCCAAGTGCGAACAGAAAGAGGAATCCCACCGTGCCGATGAGCCCCAGGATGGCGAATGCCGTTGGATCGCCCGAGACTGCGCCGATGCCGGCCATGAAGATGAAGGCGATGATGGCGACGAACGCGAAGATCGAGCCCATCGCGATGTGGAGGATCCCCAGAATGGTGATGTTCTTTTCGGCATTCATGACGCCCTCCCGTTTATGGGTGTTGTGAAGCAGACCAGACATTGTTCTTCCGGTCCACGTCCGCGAAATAGTATAAGGGATCTATCTCAACCTTCGTGACCGGCGATCCGCTTGCGACCGACACCTGAACGCTCTTCTTGCCGGCCAGCCATTCCGTTTCCGGGATACGAAGCTCTTCGGTCATGCCGTTCGCCCGCGTGATAGTGAGCAGAACGGGCATCGGTACCCATCCGTTGTCTTCGATCGTGATGCTTGCACCGGAGGGCGTTGTCTGAACGTCTGCGATCGCCTGGTCGAGCGTCCAGTTCTCGTAGTACCAGGGGCGAACGAACCAATCGAGGTTCTTGCCGCTTACGGTGGCGAAGGTGTTGAAGAGATCCCACGGATACGGATGCTTCCATGCCCACCTGGTGAGGAATGTGCGGAACGCTTTGAGGAACAGTTCTTCCCCGAGAACGCCCCGAAGCATGTGGAGGATCGCCGCCGGCTTCCCGTACGATGCGACGCCCCATGCGCCTCCTGGGTAATGGAAGTCAGACCGACGCATGACCTCTCCTTCGCGGCCATCGCGCGCAAAACCAACATAGCCGTCGAACCGTTCGCTGGGTTTCACCGAATCGGGGACGATCCCGCGCAAGGCCTCCACGGTGTGGAAGGTCGTTATTCCTTCGTCCATCCATCCGTGGCGCCGCTCATCGGTGTTCACGATCATCGGGACCCACATGTGTGCCTCCTCATGTGCGGTTACGCCAAGCAAGTTCATGTCGGAACCACGATTGAAGTCACCGATGAGCGTCATCATGGGGAATTCCATTCCGCCACCCATGATTCCGCCTCCTTCCACTGCGGTGATATGCGGCCACGGATAAGCGATGGAGGTGAATGCGGAGAGAACAGCGATCGATTGTTGCGTGTACTCGACTGAGCGTGCCCACCGAAATGCCTTCTCACGCCAGAAGGCGTGCGCCATTGAGGTCTTCCCGTTGCCAAGCGTCGTCCGTGCGGCCTCCCAGATTGAGCTCCGCGTGGCGATCCATGCGACATCGCGAACATTCTCTGCCATGAACTTCCAAGTCAACCAGCCATTCAGCCCGCGCTGTGTGGCTTTGCCGAAGTCCTCCGGACCGACAATGCGAACCGTCCGATCGCTCGACTCTGCCCTCACCAACCGAGCGAGAACGGTATCGGTCAGTGTCTGCTTTTTGTTCAGAAGGATCCCCGTTCCCCACACGAGCCAATCGTTCGGCATCTCGATCGTGTAGTCGTAGCGCCCGAAGCCGGAGTAGAACTCCGAAGCGCCAAGAAACTGGTCGTCCTGCCATCCCACGACGTCATTGTAGACGAGCATTTGCGGATACCAATAGCCGATGAAGAAGAGGCTGTCGGTATTGTATCCCATGCGACCGCTGATGCCGGTTTGGGGGATCTTGAATGCATAATCGATCACGAGGGACGCTGTTCCTCCAGGGACGAGCGGATTTGAGGGGATGACCGCGAGCGTTGTCCCGTTCACGAAGTACCGTGTCCCCGAGCGACCACCTTCTTCCGCACGTTCCCCGTTGACAGCAATGCGGTTGAGCGTGTATCCCCCCGTTACTTCGGTCCGAATCACTCGTGTGGCTCCTTCTTTGTGAAGATTCTGCAGGAGTGAGATCCGGAGCGAACGAAGGGTATCGGGCGAGTTGTTGTGATAGACGATCTCCGCGATTCCTTCCAGGCGCTTTTGTCCGGGGAGGATGCGCGCTTTGATCGTGTAGTCCGTTCGGTTTTGCCAGTATGCTGGACCGGGAATGCCAGCCGTTGTTCTGGTGCCCGATTTCACGGCTTTGAGGAATTCCTTATCAGGGATGACCGGATAGGGTCTTGGACGTTCGACCTGCGCATTCAGAGGAAGTGCGAGGAGGATGAGGAGAGAAGCAACGAACGTTGATCGCATCAAGAGCACCTCGGTTGATGTTGGAGGTTGGAGCAGCATAGAGTTTACGCGCGGGCGCTGGTCGAGTTGCGGGTTTGACTTTCCCTCCAGGCTTTGGCAGATTGTACAACTCATTTGGAGAAGGTGCAATGAATCGAACTATGACCGGTTTGCTTCTCGCCATTTCGTCGTTCACGATGCTTGTTTCACAAGAACGGCCACGCGTGCGGGATCTCGGAATTGACATCGGCGTATTCAGGACCGGAACGCTGAACGCCATCACCGATGTCCCCGGCGTTCTGGTCGGTCACACGACCCTTGTCCGGGGGGATTCGATTCGGACCGGGGTGACGGCGATCCTTCCGCATGGCGGAAATCTCTTCGCCAGCAAGGTGCCCGCCGCGGTGTATGTCGGAAATGGATTCGGGAAACTGATCGGGAGCACGCAGGTTGAGGAACTGGGAGTGATCGAGACGCCGGTGGTCCTCACGAACACGTTGAGCGTCTGGACAGCGGCAGAAGGAGTCGTGGAGTACATGCTGGCGCTCCCGGAAAATGCTGGGGTCGGTTCGATCAATCCGGTCGTGGGGGAAACGAATGACGGCCATCTCAATGACATTCGGGGACGACATGTGACGCGCGCGGATGTCATTGCCGCGATTCAACACGCGCAGGGAGGGGAGGTGGAGGAAGGCTGTGTGGGAGCAGGAACCGGAACGGTCTGCTTCGGCTGGAAGGGAGGGATAGGGACGAGTTCGAGAGTGCTCCCGAAGAACATGGGGACATACACGGTCGGTGCGCTGGTCCAGACCAACTTTGGCGGGATCCTTGATGTCGCCGGGGTGCCGGTGGGGAAGGAACTGGGGAAGCATGCATTCAAGGAGCGTCTCGATGCGACGCGGGACGGTTCCTGCATGATCGTGATTGCGACGAATGCGCCGCTCGATGCGCGGCAACTCAAGCGCCTGGCGAAGCGCGCGACGTTGGCGTTAGGCCGAACCGGCTCGATGATGAGCCACGGGAGCGGCGACTATGTGATCGCCTTCAGCACGACGGGTGGGGAGCGCACATCGTTCGTTGAAGAGGAGTCTCTTACACCGCTCTTCCAGGCGGTGGTCGAGGCGACGGAAGAAGCGATCCTCAATTCCCTGTGCAAGGCGACGACCACCTCCGGTCGACGCGGACGCACGGTCGAGGCGTTGCCGCTCGAAGAGGTCAAGCGGCTTTTTGATGCATACGGAAGGTCGAAACAACGCTGATCCGGATTTCCCGATGATCAGCGATTGGATTTCTTCGCGCGCACGATCTCGACCGAGCACGTCGCATGCATCGCCACAGCTTGGGAAACTGAGCCAAGGAGAAAACCGGCGACCGCTCCGTGACCGTGCGAACCCACCACGATCAGATCAGCTCCGAATCGTTCAGCGGCTTGGAGGATCACTCGTTTCGCAGCCCCCTCGATCGCAGCATGAGAAATGTTCAAGTCCGGCTGCCTCTTTTGGAAAAGAGCCGCTGCGCTCCTGGCGGCATCGATCGCCCTCCGTTCTGCGAGATCGACCGCAGCCTCGTGGCGCGTTGTCAATGGACCCATGATGGGGTCGTTTTCCAGATTGATGAGCGATGAGTCGTAGGCGCAGACGATGCGGACCTTTGTGCGAGGGGCGAAAGTTCGTCGCGCGAACTCCTTGACCATCGCCGTGCTGTGTGTTGAGCCATCTGTTGCTATGAGGATCTTCATGGCAATTGGCCCTCCTTTTTTAGTCCCCAATTCGCCCAGAAACAGCAAGAGGTCTGATCGCTGACCAAACCTCTTTCAATTTCCTCACTCACTTTCCCCGCTTCCCCATTTCCCACTTTCCGTAGCGGGGGAGGGATTCGAACCCACGACCTGCGGATTATGATTCCGACGCTCTAACCAACTGAGCTACCCCGCCAAGAAACGACAAAAGTGTAAGTGAGGAAATGGGGAAATGTATCTAAAGAACAAAGATTCCGACGCGAATAACCGACTGCCTGTCCGCCGAAGCCGCACGGCGACGGCGGAAGCTACCTACCCGCCTTGCCTCACCTTGTGGCGGGCCCCGCCAAGAAACGCTGAAAGTGAAATCGGGGAAGTGAGGAAATGAATTT
>JBFYQI010000217.1:0-3829 GCA_041302875.1 Ignavibacteria bacterium | reverse complement strand
CGGTGGTTCAGGCGGTCGATGCGTTGGCAGCAGAAACGGTGTGAGAGCGCCTCTCTCATATCACAATTGAGTGAACGAATGCATCTCAAGAAATTCTTACCCGTGCTCCTCGTGGCAGCATCCTTCGCGGTTCAGGCGCAGGACCTCCCTGCGGATTCGACATTCATCGAACTACGGAAGATCGAGCAGGAAGCGTTCGCAGTGGGGGAGCGGCTGGTGTTCGATGTCGGATACAGCTTCATCGTTGCCGGTGAGGCGGTCTTCTCCATTCCCGCCATTCAGCAAGTGAACGGCCGCAATTGCTATCAAATTCGCTTCACGGTCGAATCGACGCCGACGTTCTCCTGGATCTACACCGTGGATGATCTGTACGAGACATTGGTGGATGTGGAAGGGATCTTTCCTTGGCGCTACACGCAGCGCATCCGTGAAGGGAAATACCGGTTCGACTTCGGGGCGGAGTTCGACCAGCGGAACAACGTGGCCACGACCGACAAGGGGGAGTATCCTATCCCCCCGTATGTGCATGACGCCGTCTCTGCGTTCTTTTACGTCCGCACGCTCGATTTCTCCAAGTCTCGTCCCGGCGATAGGACGATTCTCCACAACTTCTACAAAGACACGTCGTACACGCTTTCCGTGAAATTCCTCGGCCGACAGCAGATCGAGGTCGATGCCGGGACCTTCAACTGCGTTCTGGTGGAACCGCTGATGAAGGAGGGGGGATTGTTCAAGAGTGAGGGCCGCATCATCATCTGGCTCACGGATGACGAGCGCAAAATCCCGGTGAAGGTGAGCACGAAGGTCGTGGTGGGATCGATCGACGCTGAATTGCGAGAGTACTCCGGCATTAACGGTCCGATCAGGGCAAAGGTGGAGTGACGATGGCACGCTATCGACAGCAGCCGCTTCGCGGCGTCAAGACGATCTCGATCAAGGGACGGAAAAGCAAGGTGACTCCGTCCGACTTTGCAAAGCCCCTCAACGCTCGCAGCGCGTCATTCCGCGCATTCGTTGATTCGCTCCCGCGCATCCTCGTCGGCAACGAATTGCGGGATCTTGTGCGAGACATCCTCAAGGCGAAGAAGGCGAAGAAGCCCGTCATTCTGATGATGGGTGCCCACGTCATCAAGGTCGGTATGACGCCGCTCATCGTGGACTTGCTGCGGCGCGGCGTGATCACGCATGTCGCGATGAACAGCGCATCGGCCATCCACGATGTCGAATCGGCGATGTGGGGCCACACGTCGGAGGATGTCGCCGTCAATCTCATGGACGGGACGTTCGGGATGGCGCGCGAGACCGGTGAGTTCATCAACGGCGTTCTGACGGACGGAATGGCGGAATCGGATGCCGGCTACGGCGAGGTGCTGGGGAAGGCCATCATCGACCGCAAAGGCCCGAACCGGAAGACGAGCATCCTCGCGACCTGCTACGCACTTGGGATCCCCGCCACAGTTCATGCGGCGATCGGTACGGATATCATCCATCAGCAGCCGACGATGAACGGCGCCGCGACCGGCGAGATGAGTTTCCGCGATTTCAAGGTTTTCATTCAATCCGTGAAGCAACTCATCGATGGCGGAGTTGTCCTAAACGTCGGATCGGCCGTCATCATGCCTGAGGTGTTCCTGAAAGCACTCACCGTGGCGCGCAATCTTGGCTTCAAGGCGAAAGGATTCTCAACCGCCAATTTCGATATGATCCGGCAATACCGTCCGCAGATGAATGTCGTGGAGCGTCCCACGCAGAAATACGGCCGGGGCTATTCCATCACCGGGCATCACGAGATCATGTTCCCGCTTCTGGCCGCGATGGTGAACCTCGGCCTCCCGAATCGATGACCAACGACCAAACGCAACTCCCCCCGAACGAACCTCACCATTCATCCGGACCTCCTCCATCCCTCGTGGAACGACTGGGAGTCCATCCGATGCTGTACGGGTTCGGGGTGCTTGCCGCGATCTTTGTGTTGTACCAGATCGGCGGCGGACTTGCGGCGTTCGTTGTCGCGGGGAGCGCGGGGGTGACAGGTGAGACCGTCGGAACCCATCGGCTCATGACGATGGTGGGGCAATTGGCGTTCGTATTTCTGCCCACCCTGGTGTTCGCACGGCTGTTCAGCAATGACCTCCGACATATGTTCCCGATGCGTCTCCCCTCGTTTTGGGAGATGACCTCGGCGCTCGTGGCGATGTTCGCACTCCAGCGATTGCTCGAACTGTATCTCGTTCTCCAGGATATGGTTCCGATCCCTGAATATCTTCAACAGATCCTCGATCCGCTGCGCAGCATGCTGGAGTCGATGCTTCGGATCTTTGTCGACAGCGATTCGATCCCGGAACTCATCTTCGTCTCGGTCGTCGTGGCTCTCGTGCCGGGAGTGGTCGAAGAACTCCTCTTCCGCGGTTTGGTGCAACGGGTGTTCGAGCGTGTCTTGAGTCCCGTGGTGACCGCCATTCTTTCGGGGATCATCTTCGGGCTCTATCATCTGAATCCGTTTCAAGCGGTACCGCTGATCGTGCTCGGCGTCTTCTTCGGCGGCCTCAGACTCCGCTCGCGGACGCTCGTGCTCCCGATGGCGGCTCACTTCCTGAACAACATGATCGCCGTGCTTGCCGTGCATCTCGGCCTGGAGCCCGAAACGGCGGTCGCGTTACCGCCGCCGCTCCACATTGGGATTCTCAATTTTCTCTTGTATGGTGTCATCTTCGTCACGGCGGGAATGGCCTATCTGCGAACGACTGAAAACTGGCGCGCCGAATACTGGCGCGAAAACGCATGAAGCGAGCCGTCCGATGTTCATGCGGGGCGAAGACCCGGGACGCGGAACAAGAGACGTGCGTCCAATGCGGCCGGATGCTGCATGAGGCGGAGATCTCGTGCGCCATCCACCCGGACAGTTTTGCGGGCGGGCGCTGTGTCGTTTGCGGCAAACCGCTTTGCACCGCATGTAATGTTTCGACGGATGAACGGTGGCTGTGCGCCGAGGATGCAGAGGCGCTTCGCGAATGGATGGAAGTATTTCAGACGACCGACCCGTTTGCTGCGGATGCCGTCGTCCGCAATCTGGCGCAGAACGGGTTCGACCTTCGAACGTACGATCACGCGCAATTCTGCGATGACCCTCATCTGACCGTTGGATCACCCGTCCTTGTCTTTGTGCAACGCGAACGACACGCCGATGCGACGAACATCCTGCGAGGACTCGAGCTCGACCGGATCGGCGTGACCAATGCACGGAACCATCATTAGAGGTGGAAGCAGGAATGTCATCATCCCCCTTCAGTTCACTTCCGCAGCGCGCGCTGGTCGCTCTGGTCGCCATCCCCGTCATCGTCTGGACGACGCTCACGGGCGGATATGCGTTCTTCGCATTCGTTGCGCTGATCTCCGCGCTCGCGTTGTATGAATTCTACCGTCTGATGGAGATCAAAGGAGCCGCGCCGCTCAAGACGGTCGGCATCGCCTTCGGGTTCCTGCTGAACGGGGCCTTCATCTACGACCGAACGCATGGCCACGTGTTCCGGATACTCGAATCGATCGGCGTGCGGCTGTCGATGTTCTCCCAGCAGCAGTACGCGCTGGTGATCCTGCTCCTCTTCCTGCTCGTGGTGCTGTCCATCGAATTGTTTCGCACGCGCGGATCGGCCCTTGCGAACCTGGCGGCAACGGTTGCCGGCGTCGCCGTCGTGTCGCTGTTCTTCGGGACGCTCATCGCCACCCGGGAGTTGTTCCCGTTCGGTTTCCCGTCCATCACCTTCCTGGGGACCGGCACGCTCACCGCGGAGCAGACGGAACTTGTGAATCGTTGGGGCGGTTGGACCAT
>JBFYQI010000199.1:0-7009 GCA_041302875.1 Ignavibacteria bacterium | reverse complement strand
GTGTTCTTCGGAAGCGCGTTGAATAACTTCGGCGTCAAAGAATTGCTCGAGACGTTTGTCCGCATCGCCCCCTCGCCGCAGCCCCGCGAGTCGACTCTCCGGCGCATCGATCCGGAAGAAGGGACATTCAGCGGATTCATCTTCAAGATCCATGCGAATCTTGACCCCAATCACCGCGACCGCATTGCATTTTGTCGGGTATGTTCCGGAACATTCGAGCGCGGTACATTCTACATGCACACACGGCTCGACAAGAAGATGCGTTTCGCCAATCCAACGACGTTCATGGCAAACGAGAAAAGCATCGTGGAGGAAGCATGGCCGGGGGACGTGGTGGGATTGTACGACACGGGGGTGTTCAAGATCGGCGACACGTTGACCGAAGGGGAGAAATTCACATTCAAGGGAATTCCACGGTTCTCGCCAGAGGTGTTCAAGCTTCTCATGAACAAGAATCCATTCAAATCCAAACAATTGGACAAAGGAATCCGTCAGCTCACCGACGAGGGCGTCGCGCAGTTATTCATTCGGAACCAGGGAAACATGAAGATCGTCGGGACCGTGGGAGAGATGCAGTTCGAAGTGATCAAGTTCCGACTTCTGCACGAATATGGAGCGGAGTGCGAACTCCAGCCGATGAACATCTTCAAGGCATTTTGGTTCACCTGCCCAGACGACGCCGTGCTCAAGAAGTTCCTTTCCCATCAGGCGCACCATATTGCTCATGATCGGGATGAACACCCCATTCTGCTTGCGGAGGGACCTTGGTCCGTCAGGTACGTCCAGGACCTCTTTCCGGAGATCACTCTGCACCTCACGTCAGAAGCGAAGAACGATGCGGAGATGATGAATCGGCTGGCGCGGGGGGATTGACCGAAACAGGGGTTATGTGTCCTGGCGAGAGTCTGATCCTTCCGACTTCGCCATTGAGGGGAAGAGCTTTGGTATCCTGCTCGTCAACGTGCTCGGTCAGGAGATCGCGGTGATCGCGGAGGAAGAGTATGCGGCGGGGACGCATCTCGCGACGTTCGATGCATCCGTGCTTCCCAGCGGGATGTATCTGTATCGCTTGAGCGCCGGTCAGATGAGTGAGGTGCGGAGCATGATGTTGGTGAAGTAATGGAGACGGCAGAAATGCCGCAGCGGTATGAAGCAGAAGCGCCCCGAGGAGGAATCTTCGGGGCGTTTCTTCAGGTTTGGGGTCAACATCTGGCAGACTCCGGGTGTCTAACACTCCCGGAGTGTGCCAGAATCGGCTACCATAGATGTGTCGACACACTCCCGGCAGCTTAAGAAGCCGGGAGTCCCGCCATCAGTACTTCCCATACATATACAGTTCCCGCTCGGTGGCCGGGCGGATGTACACGGCTGCGCCTCCTCCGGGCGCGAGGGCCAGATCAAGCGCCGTCGCGTTTGTAACGATCCATGGCGCAACGGTGTATGCCATGGGATTCTTCTCCCAGTGTGCATCCTTCGCATCGCCGTAAATGGTTGCAACGAAATTCCTGTTTACGCCGAGGAAGGTTAGCGGAACCCGTGCACGGTGCGGATTCTCGTCTGTGATGGCGCCGATGAACCACGCGTCTTTCCCCTTGGCCTTCCGCGCGATCGTGACGTAGTCCCCCGGTTCCGCTTCGATCACCTTCTTTTCTTCCCAGTCCACCGGAACGTCCTTGATGAACTGGAACGCGTCGAGGTGCTTCTCATAGTTCTCCGGCAGGTCCGCCGCCATCTGCAGCGGGCTGTACATCGTGACATACAGCGCCAGCTGTTTTGCGAGCGTCGTGTGAACCTGCTCCTTCTTCTTCGGATCGTAGGCATCCATCTTGATCTGAAAGATTCCCGGTGTGTAGTCCATCGGTCCCCCCATCAGTCGCGTAAACGGGAGGATCGTCTCGTGTGCCGGCGGATTGCCGACGCTCCACGCGTTGAACTCGTTGCCGCGGGCGGCTTCTGCCGCGATCCAGTTCGGATATGTTCGATGAAGACCGGTGGGACGGACCGATTCATGCGAATTGACCATGATCTTGTATCGAGCCGCCTTCTCCAGGACGCGAGTGTAATGGTTGACCATCCACTGCCCGTCGTGTTGCTCACCTCGGGGAATGATCCTTCCAACATATCCGGTCTTGACCGCATCATATCCGTGCTGCTTCATGAATTGAAACGCCGTGTCCAGACGTCGTTCGTAGTTCGTGACAGAGGCGGATGTTTCGTGGTGCATGATGAGCTTGACGCCCTTGTCTGCTGCATACTCCTGAAGCTCGGCGACATCGAAATCCGGATACGGCGTCACGAAGTCGAACACCTCTTCCTTCCAGTTTCCGAACCAGTCTTCCCATCCGACATTCCATCCTTCCACCAGCACTCCATCGAATCCATGCTTGGCGGCGAAGTCGATGTAGGTCTTCGTGCGAGCGGTCGTCGCGCCGTGCTTCCGGTTCGGCTTGAGCGAGGCCCAATCGGTTTCGCCGAGTCGCACGTTATTCACGTCCGCGTAGTTCCACGTTGCTGTCCCAACGTGCATCTCCCACCAGATGCCGACGTACTTCATCGGTTTGATCCACGCGGAGGCTCGCTCGACCACGGATGGGTCGTTCAAGTTCAGGATGACATTCGAGGCGAGGATTTCCGTCGCCTTGTCGCTGACGATGATCGTCCGCCAGGGAGTGCGGCACGGCGTCTGCATGTATGCCTTGTTGCCGACGGCATCCGGTGCAAGAACGGAACGGAGCGTGAATGTTGCCTTGTCGATCTCGACCGCCATCGCGGGATAGTTGACGAGAGCTGCCTCGAACACGTTGATGTACAACCCTTCCGCCGATTTCATCATCAGCGGTGTCTGAACAAAGTTCGCGCCCAGCACGCTTTTCGAGTAGATCTCTCCGACGTTCTTCCCGATCTCCGCATTCACTTCGCTGAGTTTCGATTCCGAGTACGAGTACTCGTTCGTGTCGAAATCCCCCGGGATCCACCACGCCTTGTGATCGCCGGCCAATTTGAACTCTGTCCGTTCGTCCGACACGGTGAAGTATCGGAGATTGTCCTGCTCGGGGAACTCGTACCGGAATCCCAGACCATCGTCGAACAGGCGGAACACGATATGCATCATTCGGCCCTTTTGCTCCGGCTGCTCGAGACGGACACGAAGCTCCGTATGTGCGTTCCGGATGAGCGATCGCTCTCCCCAAACCGGCTCCCAGCGTTCGTCACGCTTGATCTGCTCGCCGCCGGCAAAGCGGAATCCCTCGGTGAGCGATGGTTGGTCCTTCAGTGTAAGGCCCATCTTGGAGAGCGCGATGACGACCTTGTCTCCGCGCCAGAGGCGATACGTTGGAGTTCCATCTCGCGTGAGTGCGAATGTCAGTGTGAGAACCTTGTTGGGCGATTGGATCGTTTGCGCGAACGTGTCAGGTTGTGCGAGAACAAAGAGCAGAAGAACCGCGATGAATCGAAGCATGATCAGCCTCTACGATGCGTTGAAGGAGCCGGAAGGATGCGCGTGCGCTTCTTCGGCGAGTTGACGTGCGGCCTCCTCGCCTAGATAGCGACGGATCACTCCATGAAGCAGGTACAAAACTGGCGTGAGGATAACGGCGACGAGGAATTTGTAGATGTAATTGACGACACCGATCGCGAGGACGAGGGACAGAGACCATCCGGCGCCCACATAGAAGGCGACCAGCAGGACGACGAAGCTATCGATGAACTGCGAGACGAGCGTCGAGCCGGTCGCGCGGAGCCAGATCATTTTTTCGCCAGTCGACCGTCGCAGCAGCCGGAAGACCGAGACGTCGATGAGTTGGCCCACGAGGAATGCGATAAGGGAACCGGCAATGATCCAGAGCCCTTGTCCGAAGATGCTTCTGTAGGCGGCGTCGAGGTCCGTGATGCCGGCTGATTGCTGGCTGCCGATCCAGAAGTCTGCGGGGACGAGGCGAATCGCGAAGAGGACGATGAGATACGCGTAGGCGATCAATCCCGCGGCAAGGAAGGAGAGAAAGCGGACGCCGCGCCGGCCGAAGTATTCATTGATGACATCGGTCATGATGAAGACAACGGGCCAGAGGAGAACGCCGGCGGTCAGATTGAAGGAAAGGCCCGACTGGCCGAAGAGCGAGAGGTCCAGCGGAGCGAGGCCGAAAGTGCGTTCGAGGGAGAAGATCTTGACTCCGATGAACTCCGCGATGATGGCATTGGCGACGAAGAAGCCGCCGAGGACAATGAAGAGACGATTCGGTTTTGAGGACATGGAGCCTGCGCGAGCGTGGAATGTTCAGGAACGGGATGGAGGAATGTGCAAAAATATCGGAGGAAATCCGAGGAGGGCGGGAGGGGGGGATTGCATCCCAAGAATGCAAGATTTGCCCAGAGCAAAGCCCAGAGCCCAGAGTGCCCCGAGCCGTTGAGCCTAGAGCCTGGAGTAGAAGTCAAAACTCAGAAGTCAAAAGGGTTGGCCTGTGGAGGTACCACCGTGCCCATCCGCCTCTATCACCGCCATTGGCTCTTGGCAATTGGATATTGGTCTTGTTTGGTTCTTGCTTCTTGAGATCTTGGCACTTCGGCAGAAGTGCTCTCCCGGCAGCTTAAGAAGCCGGGAGTCGTGTCAGATCCTCGTCCCAGTAGTCCAAGGTTGAACCGGGTTAATGTCCCGGTCAGTGACCGGGTAAATGTCCCGGTGGACCTTGCCTCACTCCTTCGGCGCATACAACACCGCCGCCTTCTCCGCAGAGGTCACGATTCCCTTGATGAGCGCGGAACTGAATCCGTTGTGTTCCATCTGATTCAGTCCCGAGATCGTGCATCCTTGGGGCGTGGTGACCTTGTCCACCTCGCGCTCCGGATGGTTGCCGGCCTCTACGAGCAACGATGCCGCCCCGCGCGCCGTCTGCGCCGCCATCAGCAGCGCGTCCTCCGCGTGGAATCCGATCTCGATCCCGCCTTGCGACGCCGCGCGGATCGCACGAAGGAAGAACGCGATGCCGCATGCGCACAACGCGGTCGCCGGGACCATCAGACTCTCGTCGATGACGACGACCTTCCCCATCGCTTCGAACAAGCGCTGAACCGCCTTCAGATGCGATTCTCCGGCATTGTGCGCTGAGATGCATGTCATCGACTCCCGGATCGCGATAGCGGTGTTCGGCATGACCCGAATGACCGGAACATCCGCACCCAACGCGCGCTGGATCTGGGCAATTGTCGCCCCTGAGACGATCGAAACCACCACATGGCGTTCGGCGCTGACAGTATCCTTGATTTCCGCCAGCAATGCGTTGAGCCGTTGGGGAGTGACGGCAATGATGACGAGTTCGGATGCCTTCAACGCCTCGACATTGTCCGATGAGACCCGGAATCCCTGTTCCTTGTAACGGTCAAGGTGTTCCACCGAACGGCGTGTCAGGATGATCCGGTTCGAGGCAATGAGCCCTGCGGAAACGATTCCCTCTGCGATCGCACATCCGATGTTGCCCGATCCAAGAATGCTGATGGTAGCGTGTGCAAGATCCATGATCTTTCCTCGGTTCAATTCTGTGTGTCGAGCAAGTAGGTTCCTAGCTGCTCGTCATCCGCCGGAAGGGGAACGGAGTGCTTCAGCCTTTTCAGTGCTTCCTCCAACGCGAGCGGCTTCTTGATCGAATAGCCCACAAGCGGTTCGACGATCTCCGGAAACTTCGCCGGGTGTGCCGTGGCGAGTGCGATGCGCATTGCTTCCGGCGATCCCCCGATCCGTTGGAGCGCGGCGAATGCCACTGCTCCATGCGGATCAAGGATGTACTGATGCCGCTCGTAAACGCGGCGAATCACCTGTCGGGTTTCATCCTCGGAGATCGTCACGGCTGTGAGCAGTTGCTGGAATGCTCGTGCTTCTAAATTCCGGAGCGCCATGATGCGCACGATGTTGCTGGGATTCCCCACATCCATCGCGTTGGAGATCGTGGGAACGCTCGCCCGCGGGCAGAACGTGCCCGTTTCGAGATATTCCCCGAATACGTCATTCCTGTTCAGTGCCGCAACAAAGCGACGGACGGGGAGTCCCATCATCCAGGCAATCAGTCCACCGGTGAGATTGCCGAGGTTGCCGCTGGGGACAGCGAAGACGATCCCGCCGTCTCGGCGCGGTGCTCGGGCGTATGCTTCGAAAAAGTAGAAGCTCTGCGGGATGAGCCGTGCAATGTTGATGGAATTCGCGGAGGTTAGCCCGCAACGCGAGGCGATTTCCGAGTTGGCAAATGCATTCCTGACGAGTCGTTGGCAGTCATCGAAGGTTCCATCGACCTCCAAGGCGGCCACGTTGCCACCGACCGTTGTCAATTGCTGCTCCTGCGTCGGACTGACCTTGCCGCTCGGATAGAGCAGGACCACTCTGAATCCCTCCATTCCGGAAAATGCTTGCGCGACGGCGCTTCCAGTATCTCCGGAAGTCGCCACGAGAATCGTGCGCATCCGGTCATCGCTTTGCTGAACGTACGCGAGCACTTGTGCAAGGAATCGCGCGCCGAAGTCCTTGAAGGCAAATGTCGGCCCGTGAAAGAGTTCCAAGATGCTAAGATCGTCTTCAAGGTGCACGAGCGGAACGGGGAACGAGCATGCATCGCGAACGATCCGCTCAATGTCGTGTGGAGGGATCTCATCGGCGAGTAATCGTTGTGCAACGGCGACAGCCACTCCCTGGATATCTCGTTCGCGGATCTCTTCGAAGAAGCCCGCAGACATCCGGGGAAATTCCATCGGCATGTACAACCCGCCGTTTGGCGGGATGCCGCGGACAACGGCCTCGCGGAAGGTTGTTCGCTCGGCGCGATCGAGGGTCGAGGTTAGGATCATCGTTCGTTCACTCGAGAATGTGGGCTCCCGTTCCGTCAACGCGAGAGATCATTGTCTGATGCCGGCATTGGGCTGCCTCAAGGGCAAGACTCATGGCACGTACGACTCGCGTCGCGATCACTTCATCAGCGCACAATGCGAAGACGGCCGGTCCGGATCCTGAGATGTTGCATCCCAGCGC
>JBFYQI010000187.1:0-9596 GCA_041302875.1 Ignavibacteria bacterium | reverse complement strand
GACGCCAAAGATACAAAGCTCGATCTCACCGGCTGGGTCACGCTGAAGAACAATTCCGGCACGACGTTTCGCGATGCGGGACTGAAGCTCGTTGCCGGCGACGTGAATCGTGTGCAGGATGCGGGGGCGACGGTGGGGATGGCGAAAGCAATGCGCGCGATGGAAGCCGACGCGATGGCGCCGCAGTTCGAGCAGAAAGAGCTCTTTGAATACAAGATCTACACTTTGCAACGGAAGACCGATCTCGCGAACAACGAAACCAAACAGATCGAATTGACCTCGGCGTCGAGTGTGGACGCGAAGAAGGTATTCCTCTACGACGGCATTGCCGACCAATGGCGTTACTGGCGGAACAATCCTTCCTACCGGAATCAGGGAAGCTTCGGACAACAATCGAACACCAAGGTCGGCGTCTTTGTGACGTTCAAGAACGAACAACGCGCCGGGTTGGGCATCCCGCTCCCCAAAGGGAAGGTCCGGGTGTACAAACGCGATGATGACGGGAAGGAGCAATTCGTCGGTGAAGACCTGATCGATCATACGCCGAAGGATGAAGAGGTGCGGCTCTATCTCGGGAACGCGTTCGACATCGTGGGCGAACGAGCGCAGAAGGATTTCAAGGTCATCGTCACCGGTCACGTGGTAGAAGAGACGATCGAGATCAAACTGCGGAATCACAAGGAAGAGTCGGTGGAAGTTCTCGTCTACGAGCACCCGTGGCGCTGGAACGAATGGAGCATCACCCGCAGCAGCCTCCCATGGGAGAAGATCGACCAGTCCACGCTTCGCATTCCGGTAAAGCTGAAGAAGGGGGAAGAACGAATCGTGACGTACAGCATCCGCTACACATGGTAGATGAAGAGAGAGATTACACGAACGAGTGAGCTCCGATCGCTGATCGCATCGATACAGCGATCGGCCCCCAACGATCCGTGCGTGAAAGATCTGGTGATGATCTGTCAGCGCATGGCGGCGGCGTATATTCGGGCCAAGACGAACGCGGGGGGATTCGATCCCGCCAGGCTCGGATTGAACGCTGACGACTACGCCTTCGATGCGATCGCGGACCTCTTCCGACCGCTGGAATCGGGGTCGTATGCGATCATCAAGGAATTGACGAATGCCGGCGATCTCTCGCGGCTCACATCCGAACAGGTCGAGGCGGAACTCCGTCTTCGGGTGTTCAACGCGGTCAACCGGCAGATGTTCCGGTCGTACCGCGATACCGACCCCGGCCTGGCGAAGCTGCTTCGCAACATCAAACGGACGCTCCATGACCACCTCACGGCGGAGATGGTCGAGCGAAATGGAGAATGGGTGGTCGTTCCGCGCCGTTGCGCAACGCTCTTGTCGTCGAAGCCACTGCTCACCCCCGAGTTGTTGCAGGCCGAATTGGTGGGTAGAACCCTCGAGATGCAGGATCTCCGCGCGATGCTTGCAGCCGTTGGCGCGATCCTCCTTGAACAGCGTGAGTATGCCCGCATATATCCTGTCATGGGAGTGGCACTTCTTTTGCGAGGCGTGTACGCGCGCGGAATGGAAGAGCCTGAGATCGTGGAACTGTCGGACGAGATGACGGATGAGGAACTGGGGCGATTCCTCAGGCCGGCGCTTGGACGCGTTATCCGGAACGCGGGCGGACGCTACGTTGAAAAGGGAAAGGTGACCGAACACGACCTCCGCACCTATGCCCATACGCTCTTCGACATCCTGATGGAAGAATTCAACGCCCGGGAAGAGCACTCGGGTTCGTTCTTCGACCTCCTCGTTAGACACAATCCAACCGTCACCCGTGAGGATTATCTCGAAAAACACCGGATCGTGCTCGAGTATTTGGTGAAGCTGGTGCGTCGCGAACTTCAGGAATCCATCAAAAAGGAGTGGGAATCTCTGCAGTAGGCTCATTTGGCAACGATATATGGTAGATGGACACACCGATCAACATACATCCTGACGAAGCATCCCTCATTCTCCTGGCAAAGGCGAATGCGATTGACGATGCACACATTCGCGCCTGTGAACGATGCCGCATGATCGTCGCGTTCTATCAGGCGTATCTGGAGGAAGAACGAAAGTCGTTCGCTCAACCCATGACCGAGCGGGATGCGCAACGAGCGGAGGATCTGCTCTTTCCGGGTGTTCATCGGCTGCTTCCGTTCCAGACGCATGTTCCCGTTCAGGATCTCCATACCGGAGAGTCGGCTTATCTGCTCGCCGCATTGAACACGCCTGCGGACACATCCCGTTTCCAGCCCGTTGCCTCATTTGCCTCTGAATCGATCCGCACTGTTGTTCGCGTGATCCGGGACGTCCGTTCCGGCACATACACGTTCTTTGTGTTGGCGGAGGATCCTTCATTGGCGCATCGCGTCAAGATCGGCGTCAATGACATCGACGGTCACCAGGTGCAGATCGAAACCGATGCGGATGGCGTGGGAAGCATGGACGATGGCCTGCCCATCGACTGGAAGAATGCCCATCTCTTCCTGATCACGCCGCCGACGTCTCGATCCTGATCGCTTCCCCGCAAACCGCTCGTCGGATCATGACGATGTCATCGTAATCCTTGATTCACGTGAATCCCCTTACCGTCGAACGGCAGTATCAGCAATTGCTACAAACGCTCCCGTTGCTCGCGAGCCGTCGCGGGCGTTTGCTGCAGCTCGCGGAGTTTCTCGAGTTGCTGTGTGCGGATGAACAGCGCGCCTCCCTGCGGGCATACGCGCCGGAACTCGTTCTCTCCCTGTTGCGTGATATCCTTGCCGTTCACTTTCCTGGAACTCCCCGCAGCTTTGTCCTCCGGATTCACCGTCTTCTCGATCAGCTTCATACCCGGCTTCCTGCCATTGCCGAACAATCCGAATGGAGCGCCGCGGAAACCGTAGTGGTGAAGGAAGAAGCGCGCGTCGCGGAATTGGTCCGCCAACCTGAGCAAGACGTTCCCCGCGTCATGCCTGATCGGATGGCCGCCTCCACGTTGGCCGAGCGGCGCGTCATCATTCCGGTGGTTGAACGCGAGATGTTGTTGCGGGGACATCCGCCGTCGTTCGCCGCGCTTCGAACCATTCATGTTGAACTCAGCTTCAGTTCGCGGGCGCACGGGGAGGACGAGATTCTCGTCGATCAGGTGTATGATGTCGACGGCGTGCAGCATCGGCAAGTCCGGGTCGCCTTGTCGACCGCACGTCGATTCCTGAAGCTCTCTGCGGGAATCGAAGACGAACGCCTTCTCATCCTGCATTGCTCGTTTGACGAGCCCAACATCATCGTCGGCGAATCGCTCGGTGCGGCGCTGACGTTTGCGATCTTCGTGGAGTTGATCCGGCTGTACGAGCTTCGGGATGCGATCTCGCTTCGGCCGGGGGTTGCGATCACGGGGGCGTTGGATGCTGAGGGGAAGGTCGTCAATGTGGATGAGCACGGGCTTCGGCTTAAGGTGCAAGCGTGCGCCGCATCCTGGATGCGCTTCCTGATCGTGCCGCGTGGTCAGGAAGGGATCGCGCGGGAGGCGCTCGAGGAATTTCGGGTGACGGAACAACTGCATCCCCCGCTTGAGATCGTTGGAGTCGTAACGCTCGAAGAGGTCTTGTTCGATCGCCGTCTGACGACTGTTCAGCGTACGGCGCTTCCACGATACCTGGCGGGACGGATCTGGCGCCACCGGCGGTCGATGGTGATCGTTGGGTCCATTCTGGTGACGGCAGTCATCATCCGACTGTGGTATGGTCCATTCGACAAGAATCCTGCCTTGATAGAATTTCGTCAGGAGTCCCTTGTTGTTCAGAACTCAGACGGTCAGGTTCTCTTTCAGACGGTCGTCGGTCGGGAGTTGAGCGTCGCGAACAACGAAATCGTCATGGAAGGGCGAAACGCGCAGGTGGCCGCGCTGGCAGATGTGGATGCGGATGGAATGAACGAGTTGATCTACATTCGGAAGCAGCGGGCGGACGGCGAGTGGACGGAAGTGTGCCTTCGAAGCAGGGAACGCGCCGAGCCGATCTGGACGCGTCGTCTGGTCCGATCGATGACATTCGGGAGCGCCGAGGAACAGACAGAATATCGGTTCATTCCTCGCGGACTCGTCGTTGATGATGCCGATAATGACGGGAGCCTTGAAGTCTACGTCTATGCGACCCTCCATAATTTTTATCCCAGCATCCTTCTTGCCTTGAATGCGTCGGACGGACGAGAGATTGGGGAGTATGTCCACTTGGGGCGGCTCACCGATATCGCCGTGCTGGACATCGACAACGATGCCGGGAAAGAGGTGTTCGCGTGCGGGATCAACAATGCCTTTCGCTCTGCATGCTTGGCGGTCTTCTCACCGACGGAAATCCGAGGGATGTCGCCCGGCACCGAGGAGTTTCGTCCGAAGGAGTACGAGGCAGGAGCGGAGAGAGCGTATCTATTGATCCCCCGATCGCTCACAGGCTCCGTCTTTCGGGCGCAGACCTTTGGCAACATGGCAACCCGGCTTGGAGATACCCGGACAGGCTCGCTGGAGGTGGGGGTGAAGGACTTCGATGAATACGTATCGGAATTGGGGGAGCGGGTTCAGGGTCTTCTGACAATGACCATGCGGAGCGACCTGACGGTGAAGCGCGTCGAAGTCAGCGAGCCGTACGCCATCACAGCGGAAATCCTGCTCCGGAAGGGGCGACTCGACGTATTGCCGGACGAGGAGTATTTTCGAGAATACGCCAGGGGAATCAGGTATTGGGATGGCAAGAACTGGACGGCGAAACCAACCCTGCGGAAGCCATCTCCCCCCGTCGCACCCCAGTAATATTTCCCTCCCAAATATGCAGGTTTTTTCTGCACACGTCACAAATGGCAACGATATATTGTTACCGGAGCGTCACGGGGTGCGCTCCAACGATAAAAGCCGTTCCGCAGGGGAGAACGGCTTTTTTCGTTCATACCCGCCTCTTTCCGAGCACCTTTGTCCAATGAACGATCTGTTTCTTCACTTCCTGCGGTGAAGTGCTCCCCGCCGACTGCTTCTGCTCCACGCTGGACATCGGGAGAATGAAATCGAAGATATCCGGGCCGAACGTTGGAGAGAAATGGCGCAGCGTATCCAGATCCAGGTTCCCAAAGTACATCTTGTGGCTGACACAGTACGACACGACCTTTCCGGTGACCTCATGGGCGTCTCGGAACGGCATGCCCTTGCGGACCAGATAGTCCGCCATGTCCGTTGCGGCGAGGAAATCGGTCCGGAGCTCCTCCGCCATACGTTGTTTGTCGAAGGTCGTATGGACGAGAAGATGCGCGAACATATACACGCTTTGACGCGTCGTGTGAACCGTGTCGAATAGGGGGAGCTTGTCTTCCTGCATGTCGCGATTGTAGGCGAGGGGAAGGCCTTTCATCATTGTGAGGACGTTCATCAGCGCGCCGTAGACCCGCCCCGTCTTGCCGCGCACGAGTTCCGCCATGTCGGGATTCTTCTTCTGCGGCATGATGCTGCTGCCGGTGGAGTAGGCATCGCTCGTGTGTGCGACCCCGAACTCTGCGGAGCTCCAAATCACGATCTCTTCGGCGAACCGGCTCAAGTGCATCATGGTGATGCTGCAGGCCGAGATGAACTCGATGATGTAATCGCGGTCGCTGACTGCATCGATGCTGTTCTCGACGATGCCGTCGAAGTGGAGTTTCTTCGCGACAAGATTGCGATCGATCGGAAAGGTCGTTCCGGCGAAGGCCGCAGCGCCCAGCGGCGACTTGTTCAAGCGTTTGTGGCATTGCTGGAGGCGCTCGAAGTCCCGCTCGAGCATGGAAACATAGGCGAGGAGATGATGCGACAGCATCACGGGCTGTGCGCGCTGGAGATGGGTGTACCCCGGCATGACCACGCCGAAGTATTTCTCCGCTTTGTACAACAGCACCCGCTGAAGGTTCACCAGCAACCGGCTGATCTCGCGAATCGCCCCCCTGAGATACAAGCGTTCGTCCAACGCCACCTGGTCGTTCCGGCTTCGCCCGGTGTGGAGTTTCCCGCCCAAAGGTCCGAGCTTCTGGATGAGGCGATGCTCGATGGCCATGTGCACATCTTCGAAGTCGCTGGAGAGGTCGAACTTCCCCGACTCGATCTCCTTCTGGATCGTCTTGAGCGCCGTGCGAATGCGGCGCGCTTCCGCTCCTGTCAGGACCTTCGCGGAAGCAAGCATCTCCACATGCGCAATGCTCCCCGTGATGTCCTCCTGATATAAGAGACGATCAAGGTCAATCGAAGAAGAGAATTTGAGCGCGATCGCCGCAAGGGGTTCGCGAAACCGTCCGCTCCAGAGTGCCTGATGTGCCATGGGATGTTCCGTTCAATGGTTGTTCCAAATGAATCACACCGTATGGTACGGAAATATCTTCGCGTCGGCAAAGTGCGTCACGGTCGGATTGCCTCATGAAGATATGCTTCAAGACCTTCGACCACCTTGAGAGACAGGTTTCGTCGAAATTCGTCATCCAACAGGAGAATCTCATCTTCCGGGTGCGACAGGAAGGCCGACTCCACGAGAACGTTCGGCAACTGCGTCGGCGCATTGAGCGAGAAATTGAAGCTTCCGATCACACCGAATTGCCTGAGACCGAGTTCAAGCAAGCGGGCATAGACAGAATCGGCCAGTGGCTTGAATCCAATGTGCCGATAATAGGTGCTGGTCCCGCGAACCGCGAGGGGATCCGAATTGTCCCCGCCGGCGTTGCAGTGGACGCTGACGAGGAGATGCGCGTTTGCGGCGAGAATGGTTTCCATGCGGTCGCTCATGGATGGCCCGCTATCGTCACTGCGCGTCAGGACGACTCGCGCACCACGAGCGACCAATGCTCGTTCGAGATGCTGTACCATGTTGAGATTGGCGTCCATTTCGCGGACTCCCGTTGCACCACGAGCGCCGATGTTGTCGCCTCCGTGGCCGGCATCGAGTACGATGGTCAGTCCGGCGAGGATGGAATCGTGTGATGCGATCACCGGCGGGCGCCGGATCCGAAGTCGCAGCGAGTTGCCGACATAATCGATGTCGTATCCCCAGTGTGATCGATGGTTCAGCGTGACGATGAGGCGATAGCGGTCCGCTGCGACCTGTGACCAGTGCACGCTCTGGATCCCTTTGGCCGAGAGATGGTGCGTGATCCAATTCGTGTTCGAGGTCGCGCCGTAGACATCGACGGCGATGGCAGTCGGAGAAAGGAGCTGTTCGCTTGTGAACGGAAGACGTTGAGAGAGCGAGAGGCTCAGGACGTCGATAGAATCGTTGCCGGTCGCGGAAATGGAACCGGCAAGTGAACGGGGAAGGGGGGAGTCGTTCGGGAGGAGCCGGACGGAGTCAGCGGGGATCCACGCTTCCATGCCATCCGAGAGACGCACGCGGTATTGATTGCCGACGCGGCCGATGAGTTCAAGGCGGGTTCCAGGCGAGATGAAACCGAGTTTTGCGCCCCCGAGGCGGTCCGAGCCGAGTCCGGCGTTGAGGTAGGGACGTTTGCCGCCGGCCTCGCCGACGCGCGGGAATTCCGAAGGAACAATGCTCACCTTCGCTTTCGAAAGCGCCTTTTCTCTTGTCCAGAAGCTTTTACGAAGGCGAACGACGATTTGAACGTCTTGAGCGTGGTCGTCCGGTCGGACGCGATATTGTCCGACGTACACGCCGGGAACATCGCGCGACTCGTCCAGCGAGAGTTCACGCATCGGGATGCCGGACTCCACATCCGGAATGTCGAACGATGCTTCCCAGCCCGGGCTTCCCTGGAAGCGCACATTGAGGATGTCCTCCTTCCCAAGCCAGAGGTTTTGTGACGGTTCGATCGAAGATTCGTCGAGCGTCAGCGTATCCACCGGAAGCGGCGGAGGGGGAGGCGTACGTTCGATGGAGAAGACGCGGACGAGCGAATCGCCGCCGGCATTCGATGTAACGACGCGCACAGTGTTGGTGCCGATGGCGAGGGGAACGACGGTCACAAAGGCACCGCTTGAATAGACCCTCGTGCTCTCGGCGTTGATGCGGACGGTCGCTTCCGGTCTCGTGCTTCCGGAGATGCGGACGCGCGGTCCTCGGGCAACGAAGGAATCGCGTGCCGGCTGCATGAACCGGAGAAAGAGCGTATCGGGCATTGGAGGCCGGACGGGGTCGGGAAACTGGGAAAGGGCAAGCGGGGAAGTGAGGAAAGTGAGTATGAAAAGTAAAGAAAGTGGAAATGGGGATCTCATGAGTGCGATCTCGGGTTCGGTGAGGGTGATGATCGAATGAAGTGCGGTATGACAGACAAAGCAATGTGGGGGGGAATGAAAAAAGATGCAAGGACTGAGAGGGGGGGATGGGAAATCGTACGTGAGAATTGGGTTGGTGGGTGGGGTGGAGGGTTGGGAAAACTGTACAGGGGGGGCTTAAGCCCCTTAAGCCCACTAGGGGGCGGACTCGATGCGGAAAATCACCGATTCCAACACAGATTCCTTGCCAATCCTTGCCGGTTCCAATTCTTCGAGTTTTGTTCCCCTTTCCCCCTCCCAACACCGACGCCAAAACTGTTCGATTCACTCTTATCCAATCTTCAACACTTCTTCAACCCCCTTGAAAAAATCGTCGGCGTCTTCTGGGATGCGGCACTGAGAAATCGTCATCACGTATTGGCGACGACGCGGGGGGAGACGACCCCTTCTATTCTTTTGCTGTACTCCCTTCTCTTCCCGCTCATTCGACCTGAACTATCGCCTTTTCCGATTCACCTCCGCGAAGGTCTTTACCGGAAGACCGTAGATCTTGATGAAGCCGATGCTCGATTTGTGATCGAACGAATCTTCCTCCGTGTAGGTTGCGAGCTTCGTGTCGTAGAGAGAATTCGGGGATTTCCGTCCCGCGATCTCGACGTTCCCCTTGTAGAGCTTCACGCGGACGTGTCCGTTGACGGTCTGTTGTATGACGTTCACGAACGCGTCGATCGCCTCCCGGAGCGGCGTGAACCACAATCCATTGTAGATCAGATTCGCGTAGTCGTTCGCCATCTTGGCCTTGTAGTGCATCGTTTCCTTGTCCAGGGTCAGCCGCTCGAGTTCGCGATGCGCGAAGTGCAGGATGGTGGCTCCAGGCGCTTCGTAGACCTCGCGGGACTTGATGCCGACGAGACGATTCTCGATGAGGTCAAGCCGTCCAATTCCGTTCGCGCCCCCAAGCTCATTCAACGCATGGATCAGGGAAACGCCGTCCATCTTCTTTCCATTCAACGCGACGGGAATGCCTTGAACAAAATCGACCGTCACATAGGTCGGCTTGTCGGGTGCGTCCTCGGGTGCGACCGTGTGCTGATACGCATCCGCCGGCGGTTCCACCATCGGGTCTTCGAGAACGCCGCATTCGATCGCCGTTCCCCAAATGTTCTCGTCGATGGAATACGGATTCTTTTTCGTTGCGGCCACGGGGATGCCGTGTTTCTCGCAATACGCGATCTCCTCTTCGCGGGACTTGAATTCCCACTCGCGCAGCGGCGCATAGACCTTGAGGTCGGGTGCGAGCGCGGCGATGGAGACTTCGAAACGAACTTGGTCGTTTCCTTTCCCCGTACATCCGTGCGCAACTGCGGTACACTTCTCCTTCCGTGCAACA
>JBFYQI010000165.1:0-3151 GCA_041302875.1 Ignavibacteria bacterium | reverse complement strand
CCGCATCGACAAGGGAATGCTTCACCGTTCGCAGATCATCCGCATCTCCGAACGCGAACTCGTCTCTGAGACCTGGAGCCCGATTCGTGAGAGTCATCCGGCGACCCACCTCGACCTGCCTCTCGATTCAATTCTGTACTACACCGTATCGTTGAGCGACAACATCGGGTGCGATGTGTTGTTCCGCGTCCTTGGAAGGACTGACACTGTGAACCAGTACGTTCGCGGTCTCGGACTCCAAGACATTGCCATCGTCGCCACAGAAGCTGAGATGCATCGAGACTGGAGCGTTCAGTATCGCAACTGGAGTACTCCTCGAGCGATGGCGCAACTGCTCCGGATGTTCCATACGGGAACACTCTTGTCGAACGAAAGCACGTCGCGCCTCTGGGACATCATGGCAAGCAGTCCCACCGGGCTCCAACGGCTCCGCGCAATGCTCCCAAGCGGCAGCACGATTGCGCATAAGACGGGCTCATCTGGTGCAGACGACGAAGGCGTCGCGGCGGCCACGAACGATGTGGGCATCATTCGCTTCCCCAATGGTCGAGGCGCCGCCGTTGCGGTGTTCCTCAAAGATTCTCGCGCATCTGAAGAAGTTCGCGACCGTGTGATCGCATTGGTCGGAACGGCAGTCGGGTCTGCCCTGGCGCCGCCACGGTAGACCTATCGCTGGCGAGCAGAACCAACGAGGGAGTGGACCAGAAGAGAATGAAGCATGTCTATGGTGCCGGAATCCATCATACAAACCGTACGTGATCGCTTGACCGACATTGAGAGCGAGGAGAATATTGTCATTCTACTTGCCGTCGAATCGGGCAGTCGCGCCTGGGGTTTCCCCTCAGCGGACAGCGATTACGACGTGCGATTCATCTATTGCCATCCGACCAACTACTATCTCTCGATCGATCTCGAGCGGGCCTCCGATGTGATCGAACGTCCAATCAGAGACAATATCGATCTCAGTGGTTGGGATATTCGAAAAGCACTGCATTTGTTTCGAAAATCCAATCCACCAATTCTTGAGTGGATTCACTGTCCGTTGATCTACCGGGAGGACTCCGCTTTCGCCAGCCGCCTTCGCACGATGACGCCGCAGTTCTTCTCGCCGAACGCCAGCTATTATCATTACCTTCACATGGCGCAAGGCAATTTCCGCGAGTATCTTCGAGGAGACATCGTGTGGCAAAAGAAGTACTTCTACGTTCTGCGTCCGTTGTTAGCGATTCTTTGGATCAAGAAAGGCTTTGGTGTCGTTCCAACCGAATTCAAGAAGATGCTCGACGCGATCGTTCCGCCTAGGGGGCTTCGGGAGGCCATCGAAGAATTGCTCCAACGGAAGAAGTCCGGTTGCGAACTCGACACTGGCCCGCGGATTGAGACGATCAGCTGTTTCATAGAGACCGAGCTTGCGCGCCTGGCCGATGGCAAAGGACTTCCTTCGGCCCCTGCGCCGTCAACGGAGGAGCTGAATGGGCTCTTTCGCGAGACATTGGACGAAGTATGGGACGAAAAAGCAACTTCCTAGCACAGGGATGTCCATCAGCGATGTCGTCGCCGCCCAGCGCGTGATAGAGCACTGAGCACCCCGCGATTCTGCTTGTCCGCTTTCGCGTAGGAATCTGCCCAACGGGCGATCTCCGGATCGACGGGAATCAGCATGATTCCTTCATCTGTACTGATCACATAGAGGATATCCCCATTCTTGATATGATGGGTTCTCGTGACGGCTGCGGGAAGGGTCGCTCCTAAATCGTTGCCCACTCGAGAGACGACGGTTTTGTACCGCACTCGGTCGCAATTAAAGGCCTCGATCCTCTTTCTGAGCGAAGCGAACACCTCTTCCAGCGATCTTGTCTTTGCACGGCTGATGTTCTGTTTGCTTCGTCGCAGCATCGCGAGCAATGCAAGGCTTGCAGAACAATCTTCGAAGGTAGGACGATGTCGCGCATTGGCCATTTCACCGCGTCGCGATTGCCCTCGAGACCGGTACTCTCGAACGGAACTCTGAAGATTCAACCAAAGCTCAGGTGTGGTCTTCAATGCTCGGGAGAGTAGCCGTGCGGTTTGCAGGGTCACCTGACGCTTGCCGCGGATCAACGCGCTTACGTGTGTGACCGATACTCCCATACGTCGGGCTAATTCCGATCGGCTGAGCTTCATCGGTTTCAGGAACTCTTCAAGCAGAATCATGCCGGGATGTGTCGGCGGGCGGGCGCTTGGAACCATGCCAGGCACTCCCCTACTCTTCGTGCCACTATTGTAAACCGCATGGGTTTTGAATGCTCGGTATCTGCTTTCAAACTCCGTCGCAAAACCCGCTTGTTGCCTCTTCCGCTTTGCGATGTACCGCTCGACATCACTCATGTGTCTTTCGTCCTCTCGGGGATATTCTGTCCTCGTTCTGCGCGTACATCGCGTCGCATTGGACGCTCCTCTGACCCAGCAGTGTTTTCAATAAGCCAATGGATCTATTCACATTCAACCGTCTTGGCGCGTCTCTTGATATTCGCGATTCTTCCGTATATTGCTCCATTCTCACTCAAGAGTGCTCCTATGCAACTGAAACGACCTGGATTTGAGCGGGTTCTCCTCGTTGTGGAGTCAACCACAAGACCGTTCTTCCTGTTCGGCATCGCAGCAGCGGTGATCGCAACTCTCGCTCCAGCACAAACCTATGGAACGGCGGGACTGTCAGCCGATTACAGCCGGGTAATCGAAAATGCATCGTTCGAATTCAGCAATGCACGCATGTACATCGATCAGAATGCGTGGGTCGGGAGGACAATCTCTTTCGTTGGACGATTCGCGAACATTCCGGACGTGATCAACGACAAGCGCCCGTACGAGCAGATCATTGGGGAAGGCGGAGGGGCTGAGTACGTCGACGTCCTGACATTCTTTGATACACGTCCTCCATTTGGCGGTAGCTATGGCGATCGAAACGTTTCGCTGATGCGGGGGGAGAAGTACCGGTTCTTCGGTGTCGTTCAGAAATGCAGGGAGGTGATCACGCGAACGGGCGTCGTGCGGGTCCTCCCCGTCCTCGACCTCCTCCTCATCTATCCGCTCAGTGACCAGGCGTTCTCCAAGCCTTTATGGGCCAATCCCTCAGCACGCTGAAGCGCCCGCTGCGGGCGGTCAGGTTATT
>JBFYQI010000096.1:0-6108 GCA_041302875.1 Ignavibacteria bacterium | reverse complement strand
AAGAACCTCACCGCCACCTGGTGTACCCATATTTCCGTTTTCGGCGCGTAGTGAACATTGTACTCGATGAATCCGAACAGCGTCGACGCTCCGCCGACCGCGAAATCGTGCGGCACTCCTGCGATCCATCGCCGCATCGCGCCGACATTGAGCGCGAGATATTCTCCTCGCTCGATGAGCGGTACATGGCCGAGCGCTCCTCCGGAAAATCCCCAGTGTGATCCCCGAAACTCACTCGGGTACAGCTGCGCTCCGATGAGCACTTCAACCGATCCGGTGAACCGCGCGGGGGGCTCCGCGAAGAGCATCTTCCATGGCGTGGCCCTCTTCGTGAGTCCGAAGGAATATAGAAGCGGCATCACTTCCCACTCGAGCGCGTAGTTCGTTCCTGCATCATGCGCCGTCCACGACATCCCCGGAATTGTCTGATACCAGATCCAACCGGGCGTGGTCCAACCCAGGGGGGAGGCCTCCTGACCGAAGAGCGGAATGTCGAGCGCCGCCAGAAGAAGGAATGCCTTCCAGTATATGCCTGACCGCATCATACTGGAACTTAGAGTTTTATTCATGGAGGCACAAATCGGTTGCTTCGCCTCCATGTTCTTCGTACCTTTTGCGTTACCCCACCATATGCTCACCCATCATCCAACAATATTTTCGAGGCGTGTTATGATCCGCTCTTTTAGAATGTTCGGCGGCGTCATGCTGATTCTATCGGTCCTGTTGCTCGCCGGCTGCTCTTCCCAGCCGCAGGCCGTACGCATGGATACCCCAAGTGCTGTGAAACTGGATGGCGTTCAGGCCGGCCAGTTCGACACGGGCAAGATGTGGACGTTCGACTTCCCCCCAACCGAATATTTCGCACAGACCTACTCGTTCAACCCGACCAAGGATTGGTTTGAGAAGGCCCGCCTTTCCTCGCTACGTCTCCCCGGCTGCACCGCCGCATTCGTTTCCGAGGATGGACTGGTCATGACGAATCACCACTGCGTCCGCGGCTCGCTCGATCGCATCAATAAAGAGGGAGAGAAGCTCGGCAAGGACGGCTTCTATGCCACAACGCTTCCGGACGAGCGGAAGGTCCCGGGTCTCTACATCGACCAGCTCATCGTGACTCAGGATGTGACGGGAGATGTTCAGGCTGCATTCAACTCCGGCAAGACCGAAGCGGAGAAGATCGCCAATCGCGCCGCCAAGATCACCGAGATTCAGGCAGCGCATGTTGCGAAGTTCAAGGAGACCTCGAAAGATTCGATGGTGTTCCAGGTCGTGACCTTCTACAACGGCGGACGCTATTCGCTCTATGGATACAAGCGTTACACAGACGTGCGCATGGTGTACGCCCCGGAAACCGACGTTGCGTTCTACGGCGGCGATCCGGACAATTTCACGTATCCGCGCTACGATTTCGACGTGTCGTTCTATCGCGTGTATGAGAACGATCAGCCGGTGAAGACCTCGAACTTCTACAAATTCAGCAAGGCCGGTGCGAAGGAAGGCGAGGCCGTGTTCGTCATCGGGAATCCGGGAACGACCGACCGCCTCCTGACCGTCGCCCAGCTCGAGTTCAATCGCGACCTTTCCTGGCCGATGACCATCTCGATGCTGAAGAATATGATGGGCGTGTATCAGAACCATGTCGAGAAACATCCCGACCAGCAGTTGAAGTACCAGAATATGATCTTCGGCATCTCGAACTCCCTCAAGGCATTTTCGGGCTACCTCGGCGGCCTCGAGAATCCGGTCTACATGGCGAAGAAGCGAGATTTCGAGAAGAAGTTCCGCGATGCTGTACTGAGCAAGCCCGATCTCAAAGCCAAGTACGGCGATGTCTGGAAGGAGATCGCACTGTATCAGGACGAGCTCAGCAAGTTGTTCCCCAAGACGGCAGGCTACGGCGCCGCCATGCGACGGGGCGGCTCGACCTACCTCGGTGTAGCCTCCACACTCGTTGACTATGCGAAAGCCGCCAAAGGCCCGGCAGACAAGCTTCCCCGCCAGTATCGTCCCGAGAACCTCGAGATGATGAAGGGGCGAATGTATCCCCCCGACCTCAACACCGAGATCGAAGAGAAAATGATGGCGATGCAGCTGGAGATGAGCGCGAAGGCATTCGCCGGTTCGAACGCCGCAATGAACAAGCTCCTCGGCGGCAAGACGGTGGATCAGACCGCAGCTTCGCTGGTGGCAACCTCCATCGTTGCGTCGAAAGAGAAGGCGCTTGAACTGTTCAGCGCCGGACCGGATGCGATCCTCGCCTCGACCGATCCGCTCATCGCATACTATGCCAGCATCTTCGATGAAGCGCAGGTGTTGCGCGCCAAAGCACAGGAGCTCAACGAGAAACAGGCCGCAAAGGTCCAGCTCCTCGGCAACGCGATGTACGATGTGTACGGCACCAAGATCCCGCCCGATGCGACATTCACCCTCCGCATCGCTGACGGTGTCGTGAAGGGATACGACTACAACGGAACGATCGCGCCTCCCCACACGACGTTCTACGGGATGTACGATCGCTACTATTCACACCGCAAGCCCGACTGGACCCTGCCGGAACGCTGGCTGAATCCCCCGCCGACGTTCGACATGAGCACACCGATGAACTTTATTTCCACGAACGACATCATCGGCGGCAATTCAGGAAGCTCCGTCATCAACCGCGACCTCGAGGTCGTCGGATTGATCTTTGACGGCAACATCGAGAGCCTCCCAGGCCGAGTCATCTATGATGAGGTTATTAACCGCTCTGTATCGGTCCACTCCTCCGGGATCCTCGAAGGCCTGGAAGACATCTACAAGGCCGAGCGCATCGTAAAGGAACTCCGCGCAGGAAAGATGGAATAAGCATTCATCCGTTCACCAAGATTCACACACGCAGGGCGGCTTCGGCTGCCCTGTTGTGTCTTAGAGAAAAGACCACCACGGATTACACAGATTTTCACGGATGTTTGGATATGTAACGTCAAATTAGTGCCGCTTCCAGAAAGTTGTCTTGTGTTTCTTGAGCGCGTCGAAGACCGACGATTGAATCCCGGTCACCCTTCGACAAGCTCAGGGTGACATCCTTCGACACGCTCAGGGTGACACCCTTCGACAAGCTCAGGGTGACATCCTTCGACCCCGCCTGCCGGATAGAACTTCAATCTCGGGGCAGGCCCCGTTCGCCTCACTCACGGGGCAGACAGGCTCAGGATGACCGCCAAAGAACACAAGGGGACATATTTGAACCGGCATTAGATCTGTGTCCATCTGTGTAGTCTGTGGTAATCGCTGTCATCGACCCGGGTTGCATTCCGCACGGGGCGTTCGTATCTTGGGGCGGAGGCAGAGCGATGGCAACAGGAGAGAGAAAGAAACACATCCTCATCGTCGACGACGAAGAGATCTGGCTGTCGGTGATCTCGCAATATCTGCAGGCCCAGGGGTATGGCGTCGTCACGGCCAGCAGCGGCGCGGACGCGCTCTCCGCACTCAAATCCTTCACGCCCGATCTCATTATGAGCGACGTCCGCATGCCGGACATGAATGGATTCGAGTTCGTCGATACGCTGAAGCGACGGGCGTCCACAAAGACCACCCCTGTGATCTTTCTCTCGGCAATTGACGATTTCGATGCACGCCGGGTCGCACGCGACATCGGCGCCGCCGATTACCTCGTGAAGCCCCTTGATGCTGCGGATGTCGGCGCCATTCTCAAGAAATTTCTCGCACGCTGAACTGCCCTGCCTTCCGATCCATGGCCTTCAGTAGTCTCCGCAAATTCCGCGCGTCACTCGGTCCCGTTGAACAAGCGCAGGTCGTCGTCTCGACCGCCGTCGTCGTCACGCTGGTGACCATTCTGGTCGTCCGGATGACGGGTGGGATGTACCGCACTCCCGAGTGGCTGCTGTTCGGCAGCATTCTCACCGTCGGCGTGTTCGGGTTCATCATCGTGTTGTTGACGCTGAAGTACGGGCGCGTGCTCGAAGAGCAGAAGCAGGAACTCCTGGCACTCAAGACGATGGCGGAGTCGGTCAATCGCGCGATCGATCGCAAGATCCTGTTTGAGAATGCGCTCCGCACCATCACGCAGTTGCTGGAGCTGCAGTACGTTTGGCTCTATCAGATCGAGGACTCCCGCCTCGTGGCGACCGCGTCGTGGGCGATCGAAGAGCTCCCACCCCCCGTGTTCCGCAGCAGCGAACCCATATCGTTGGAAGAACTGGAATCTCTCCGCACGCCGCAGATCCAGCGCGCTCCCTCGCGACTGAGCGATCCCTGGCCGCATGGCGTCATCCGCTCGTGGGCATCCGTCCCCATCATGATGAAGGAGCAGTTCTTCGGTCTCATCGTCGCCGCAAGCCGGAATCGTTCGGACCTCTCGACCAAAGAGGTCGAAATGATGACCGCTTTCGCCAACCAGATCGGCGTCGCGATCGAAAATGCCGTGCTGTTCGACCGGGTTCGAATGTCCGAAGAACGCTACATGGACCTCTTCGAACATTCGCCGGATATGTACCACCTCGTGAACCGCGACGGGACCGTCGTCAGCTGCAATCAGACGGAAGCCAACCGGCTCGAATATCAGAAGGACGACATCGTCGGACACTCGGTACTCAAACTCTATCCCCCCGCGCACCACGAACAGGCGATGAAGCGGCTGAACGAGATCTTTGCCCAAGCGCGTGAAATGACCGACCTCGAAGAGCAGATGGTCAAAAGCACGGGAGAATTGATCGACGTCAGTATCAACTCCTCGCTCATCAAGGATGCGTCTGGACGGCCGGTGTTGATGCGCACCGTGGCACGCGACATCACCGAACGCAAGCGCCTGGAAGCAAAGATCATCCACGCCCAGCGGATCGACAGCATCGGGAATCTCGCGGGGGGCATCGCGCATGACTTCAACAATATCCTGACCTCCATTCTCGGCTCCACGGGCATCATGAAGCGGAAGATGAAGAAGCAGGATCCCTGGTACAATTTTGCGGACATCATCGAAACGGCCGCACGGCGCGGCGCAGGCCTGACCCGGCAATTGCTCACGTTCGCACGGAAGACCGCCGTTCATTTTCGCCCTGTCGTTGTCAACGACATCATCGAAGAGACCCTTCGTCTGTTCGAGCGGAGCATTGACAAGACGATCACCGTCGTGTACACGCCGCCGACCGAGTTCAGCGTCATCAATGGCGACGACGGACAGATCCAGCAGGCGGTCCTCAATATCCTCATCAACGCACGGGATGCAATGCCGGATGGCGGAACGATCACGATCGTCAGCGAGACGATGCAGATCGATGATCGGCAATCCGCCCCCGGACCGGAGAACCACTCGGGACGGTTCGTCGCGGTCAGCATCATCGACACGGGCGTCGGGATGGACGTCCAAACGCAGCAGCGCATCTTCGAACCATTCTTCACGACAAAGTCACAGGGGAAGGGAACCGGGCTCGGCTTGGCGGTCGTCTACGGCGTCGTGAATTCCCACGGAGGTTTCGTCACCGTACGGAGCGAACTCGGGAAGGGATCCTCGTTCAACCTTCATTTTCCTGTGCTTGAAGGAGCCGATGGATATCGCCGCCCGGCACGGCAACAACGGCTTGCCCGCGGGACGGAACGGATCCTCGTCGTCGACGATGAGCCCGAGGTGGGCGAGACGATCCGGAACATGCTGTCCAATCTCGGGTATCATGCGGTCGTTGTGGACAATGGAGGGAAGGCGCTCACGCTGCTGCGGAAAAAGGAACCCTTCGACGCGGTCATTCTCGATCTCAATATGCCGAAGATGAGCGGCAAGGCGACGTTTGCCAAGATCCACGAGCTCGACAAGAAGCTGCCGATCATCATTTCGACCGGCTACAGCGATCAATTGGAGGATTTCACTTCGCTCCGCACCGCCGCCGCCGCGTTCATGCAGAAGCCGTATCAACTGGAGGAATTGGCGCGCACACTGAGGACCGTGCTGGACGGGAAATAGCTAATAGCGTTTAGCGATTGGCCATTAGCGGTTGACTTATAACTTTTGACTTTTGACTTTTGACTTCTAACTTACCCTCATGGACCTTCTCGAATTCGGCTCCGCACTCAAGAATCGTCGCGTCGCTCAGCACGTGTCGCTGACCGACATCG
>JBFYQI010000068.1:0-2615 GCA_041302875.1 Ignavibacteria bacterium | reverse complement strand
CATACTCCGCCCCGTAGTCGGCCATGACCAGATCCCCGTCCTGCATTTGTCTGCTGTTGGCCGCATAGTGGATCGTCACGATGTTGGGTCCCGACGCAACGATCGTGGGGAAGGACAATCTCGGGCATCCGTTAAGTCTCAGGATGAACTCCATCACGGCGGCCATCTCATACTCGTACATCTGCGGCTTGACGGAAGTGATCGCTTCGTCAAAGGCCTGCACCGACACCCGTGCGGCACGCCGCAGTGATTCGATTTCGATCGACGACTTGATCGGCCGCATCGCATTGACCAGGGTCTTCACGTCCATCACCGACACGGTCGATCCTGCGAGGCCTCGCAGCACAGGATCGACGGCGGCGTTGTCGGCGAGGTTGGCATAGATGCTCGTGATCCCGCCCCCGGCAAGATAAGACCCGACAAGAGAAGACCATTGCGCCTCATCGTAGGCTGAATCCGCCTTGAAGTATTGGATGGCTCCGGCGATCCCGGCGACAGATCCGAGCCACTGAATCTCGGACGCTGTCCGTTCCTCGACGAACAGGATAAGTTCGCTCGCGGTAGTGCTTCCCGACTTCATCCGGATGACCGCGAGGGCATTGGGCTCTTGGAATCCCGTCAGGTAATAGAAGGTGGATGAAGGACGAAAGTCGAACGAGACGTCTCCGTTGCGGTTGAAGACCTCCGTGGTCGTGAGGAACACGATCGATCCGGTCGGGATATTCTGCACCAAGGCATCACGACGCTGCTTGAAGATCGCGGCATCATAGAGGACTTCTTGTGATACGACAGGCGACGGGTAGCCGTCATCGACGAGGTCGGTGACCGCTTCTTTGCAGCCGAGGACGAGAAGAAGCAAAGGGAAAAGCAGTTTTACCGAGTTCATCATTGACCCTTTCCCGCGGTGGTGTCAATCAGATAGACATTTGGGCCAACCCGGGAAGGCTTCCCGGGTTGAACTAAAAGTGCATGATTTCCGTTGGACGCACCCATAATCCTTCATTCAAGATCCAAGGAGCGCGAAGCCAATCACTCATTACGAACTCATGATAGTCTTCCCGACTGTAAAACCGGGAGAGTGTCACAGAGGAATCGATCTGCGGAATACTATAGCGATCAGTCCAGGACATTGACCCGTGCTTAGCTGGAAGGTTCACGATGAACGGGTTGCCGCTTACGTAGCTGCGCAACGATGAGTAAGGCCAATCCAAGGCATCATGCACGAGTCCCGCCTCCATTGGATTGCGATGAATGTAGCGGCTGAGATAATCCAATTGAAGTGGCGATTCCACCGCGACGGAACGGAATCGTCCATCGAAAAGATATCCATGACGACGATATTTTCCGTTATAATAGTTAGCGTATCGCGCCTGCAGATCCCTCATGGCCTCTGATAGATCGACTGCTTCCGCGAGCATAATGGAAAGATGAAAGTGATTTGGCAAAAGACAGAGCGCAAGGATTCGGATGATGGAATCGACAAAACACTCCGCGATCCAGTCTAGGAATCGAAAGTAGTCATCTGGCATTTCGAAGATTGTTTGAGAATTCACTCCTCGATTGCACAGATGATAGACCCCTCCTTTGACAAAGGCAGTTCTTCGAATTGGCACTGTGCGTCCCCCGTTGTATGATGATGAAGATTTGAATGTAACAAGGAAGAATATTCGATGTAAGTTAAATCGCCGTAAACAGTTGGGTTACGTTAACAATGAGATGTAGGACTAGGTCGTCCCGGGAAGGCTTCCCGGGTCAACCTAATATTGCGCGACACTCTCGCCTCCCACCTCAACCTCCTTCCATCACCCAATCCCCTCCTCTGGAGAATATCACTCTTACCATGTTGGAACTCCTTCAAACGGAGTCGTATATTCAACCTCGCAATGCATCTCCTCTTCTGACTTCTGGATTCTGAATTCTGACCCCTGATTCCTCGACCTTCTCAAGGATCCTCACCATGTCCGATCAATCATCCTCCGGCCGGCTGCTCTCGCTCGATGTGTTCCGCGGTGCCACCATCGCTGGCATGATGCTCGTCAATAACCCAGGCAGTTGGGGACATATCTACGCTCCGTGGAAACATAAACCGTGGGACGGCTGGACCTACACCGATACGGTGTTCCCGTTCTTTCTTTGGATCGTCGGTGTCGCAATGATGCTCTCGTTCGCCAAGCGCGTGGAACGGGGAGAAGACAAGAAGATGCTCGCGTGGCATGTGATCTGGCGCGCGGGGGTGATCTTCTTCCTCGGGTTGTTCCTCGCCGGCGTTCCGCATCTGAGTCTCTTCTTCTTCTGGGTTGCCGGACTGACCTACGTTCTTGTTCTTCTTCGGCGCACGCTCGCTCCGCGTCACGGGGAACCGCTCCATCCGCGGTCGCGCGCCTATCTGCTTGGCGGCGCCGGTATCGCGCTCGCATTGCTTCCGCTCCTTTTCCCGACCATCATGCAAATGGCCGGGCTTCAGTGGATCCGCATTCCAGGCGTTCTCCAGCGAATCGCCGTCTGTTATCTGGTCGCCGGATTGCTCGTTCTCTACACATCGACACGCGTGCAGATCGGCGTGACGTTCTCGTTGCTTGCGTTGTACTGGATCCTGATGAAAACCATCAATGTGC
>JBFYQI010000030.1:0-10334 GCA_041302875.1 Ignavibacteria bacterium | reverse complement strand
TTTGTCTTTGCGTGCGATTCTCAACAGCGAACCGGTCCGTGGACGATCCTCGTGCGCGGAGGACGGATCGAGAAGCTGAGCACGAGCGGAGAAGCCATGCGCTCCATGTATCCGGCCGCAGAAGTGGTGGACGCGACCGGCAAGGTCATTCTCCCCGGCTTCATCGATCCGCACATGCATGGTGAATCGTTCCTTCTTCAGGCGGCAACAGCAAGCATTCCCGCTTCCCGATGGACGAAGGAATCGTCAGTTGCTCGGTCGATGACCATGCTGCGCGAATCGTTCGCTCAAGAAGATCTCAAGCGGGCCTACGAGCTTGCGTACTTCGCGGCATTGCGCTCGGGGGTGACGACCCTTTTCGAGTTCGGGTTTGACCGCGAGGGAGCACCCGCAGCTGCCGCCGTCGAAGCCCTGCGCCGGACCGACCTGAACGGCGTTGTCGGCATTCACAACGGTGATCAGGCGGAGATCGCCCGGCAGGTGAAGCGACCGAGCGTGAGATTCTCCGTTGTTCTCCCGGATGAAGAATCGCTCACAACGTATAGTCTCCAAACGCGCGCCCGACTGGCTCGGGACGAACAATGGTCGGTCACGCTCGCATTGGGTGAGACGCGACGCGCGTCCGAACTCGTCCGAAAGAATTTTCAGCGGTCGGTCATGCAACTGGCGGATGAATACGGCTTGCTCAATATGCCCCTGCATGTCATGCATCTCGCGTTCCTCGAGGATGCCGATGTTGACCTCCTGACGCGCGCGCGATTGCCGGTCATCGTCAGCGCATCGAGTGTTCTCGAGAAGATGTCGGATGTCCCGCCATTTGTGGAGTATCTGCGATCGCAGATCCCGGTGGCACTCGGTACCGACTGGGGGATTTCGGATCCGCTGGCGAATGTGCGGAACTACATTGCCATGGTTCGGATCCTCGGCATGACGCCGCCCCGCCCCGAGTCCTTGCTGGCGATGATCACGTCGATCCCGGCGCGTGCTCTCGGCATGCACGCGGAGACCGGGACGATCGAACCGGGAAAGCGCGCCGACCTGACGTTCCTCGACGTCTCCGATTTCCGATTTGGAGGGGGAGCGCATCGCAATGCGTCGGAACTCCTCGCCGACGTTCTCTTCCACGCGACACGGGAGAATGTCTCCGATGTCATGGTACGAGGGGAATTCTTCGTTCGGGGCGGCACATTCTTGACGATGTCAGACGAGGATCTCGTGCGGGATACGCGCACCCTGCGTCAACGGCTCATGGGACCGATGAAGGCGGAATCTGAACTCGCCATCGCTGAACCGGCGTCGCCGGATCCGCGGCCTGCTGAGGATGACCTTCCGTTTGAAGAGGGCTTCCGCGTCAAAGGCAAGAGCGACGCGGCGGATCGCGTGTTCTCATTGCCGGAGCGGCGAACCTCCGGCCCGGAACTGCCGAATTCCGCTCGTCGCGTTTTTGGCGATGATGATGATGGCGTTTGAACCACCAAGAGGAATGACTATGAAATCGTTCATGATAGTGATCGCCGCTGCGCTTGGGTTCGTGCTGCAGAGTGCAAATGCGCAGGGATACGCGGGGGATCGTGCGACGGTCGAGCCGACGTACCTGATCGACAAGCCGACCGCAGGGATGCTTCAGCGAGGGTCATACGGTGTTGGAGCGAACTTCTATCAAAACGGCGGCATGCTTGCCACGATCGCCGTGGGCATCTTCGATCCCTTCATGTTCGGGATCTCCTACGGCGGAACGGACATCATCGGTCAGAATACCATCCGAATGAATCCCTTGCCGGGTGTTCAGGCGAAACTCCGTCTGTTCGACGAGTCCACACTTATGCCGGCGATTGCATTCGGCTTCGACTCACAGGGAAAGGAGCCGTACCTAGACGCGGACTCGCTGAAACGGTATACGATCAAGGCTCCAGGCCTCTTTGTCGTTGCGAGCAAGAATTACCGGATTCTCGGGAATCTCAGTTTGCACGGCGGACTGAACTATTCCACGGAACGACTGGATGGAGACAGTGATGTCAATCTGTTCCTCGGACTGGAAAAATCGCTCGGGAGCAGCCTGTCACTCCTGGCGGAATTTGATTTTGCCACGAATGATGATCATGGAAATGCACTGGGGAAGGCCAACGGCTACCTCAATATCGGCCTCCGTTGGAGTTGGGGAAAAGGATTCGTGGTTGGCTTTGATCTGAAGAACGTGACGAAGAATAGAGAGAACGTGGTGGTCGGCAATCGGACGCTCCAGCTCGATTACGTTGGCACGTTCTGATGGCTGTCCTTCTTCGGGGACAAACCGCCGTATTCCGTGGACATCTTGATTCTGTTTGAAGCCCGATACCCCGTATTTCGAGGGAATTTCGGGCTTTTTATTCTTGTTATACTGGCAGGGTCCTTGCAACAGCGGACGTACATGCACGAGCAGCCTCAAAGGTGATACCATGAAGATCCGAATGAGCTTTCCCCTGTTCGCAGCCATTGCGGTCGCGTTCGCATTTCTGATCCAGGGTTGCTACACGGAACTCGCCACGGTGGACGAACCCGAAGATGCATACGGTTGGACGAATGACGACGAGGATACCAGCGAGTATGCAGAAACGCCGTATGAGGACGAGCAAGACGATTCATACTGGCAGTCACGTCGCAACCTTGGGTTTCGTTATTACTATCCCAGTTGGTCGATTGGAATCTACAGCGATCCCTGGTACGATGATTACGCGTATGTCTATGGAACCTCGTGGTGGCATTGGAATGACCCATGGTATCGTTGGGGATATTACCCCGGTTGGTGGTGGGATCCCCCGGTCGTCGCATATTGGTACTCTCCGTTTCGCTACTATCCGCACTATGGATATCCGTACTATGGTGCGACCGGTTGGCGCGATTCATACTCCTCGACCACATCAAGAAATTCGGGCGTCAGACGCACCGATGGCGGGATCCGGCGGGAATCCGGCGACCGCATGACGTTGCCGACAGCAGGTGGCACGCGGGGAACCGCGACCGCTCCGGCTGCCGGACGAAGTCGATCCACTGACGTCAACCGGACACCCTCGACGCGTACGGAAACGAGACGAACCGAGGGAAGAGTGTCATCGGGATCGACGACCCGAACGCCTTCATCGCCGACCCGACCGCCATCCGGTGAACGGCGAGAGGTCCGGCCTCCTTCGAACACACGGGAACGTTCAAGTTCGACGCCCCCATCCGGATCTTCGCGTCGGAGCAGCGGTGAGTCACGAAGCAATGAGCGGAGTTCACGTTCGGAGGAGACGCCACGGACGGCGCCTTCATCTCCGGCTCCAAGTTATTCGCCGCCAACACATTCTTCCCCGCCGTCATCGGCTCCTTCCTCGCCCCCCGCTTCATCCGGTGGGGGAAGTCGAAGGGAAAGCGGTGGTTCTCGTCGCTGACGAACGACAATCAACATGCACAACGCTGAGTGGTGTCCCATGAATATGAAACGACATTCTGGCATTCTCCTGGTTGGCGTACTTCTGGGCAGTCTTCCTTTCTTCGCCCATGCTCAATATGCGGAAGATGCGCTGCGCTTCTCGCAATACGGTCCGCATATCACCGCTCGGGGGGCCGCGATGGGTGGTGTAGGCGTCGGTGTCTCTGACGACTTCTCCGCGCTCTACATGAATCCCGCGGGTCTCGCCCAGGTGCGCAGTTATGAGTTCTCCGTCGGCTTGAACCGCCGGACGTTCGATAATGACGTGAGCTATTTCAATACCGTGACCCCCGGATCATCCAGCGAAACGTCCTTGAGTCATATCGGGTTGGTGTATCCGATCCCCACGAAACGCGGAAGCCTGACGTTCGCCTTTGGGTATGGACGAGTCGCGGATTTCAGTTCGATCGCTACGATCGAAGGAACGAATCCTTCGAGCTCGGTCATCGAGTCGCTCATCCCAACCGCAAGCGATGAGGTGTTTGACAGGCTGTATAATTGGCTGTTGATCGACCCGGCGGAATCGGGCGGCGGCTACGTTCCGCTGGTCGGTTTGGTCGGAGGAATCCGTCAGAACATCACGGTGCTGGAGGGGGGCGGCATCAATCATTGGACGATCGGCGGCGCGGTCGACATCGCTCGCGATATCTCGCTCGGCGGCTCGCTGAATTTCGTCTCGGGGTCATATTCGTATGACCGGCAATTCGTTGAAACCGATCCGGACAACATCTACTACCGGTACGTGCCGCGCACCTCGACGGACTTCGATCTTTTCCGCTTTGAGAGCTCGATCAAGAGCGACCTGAGTGGTTTCAATGCGCTCTTTGGGGTGATGTTCCGCCGGGGCGACAAGATCCGGGTGGGTGCGACCGTCCGGACGCCAACAAACTTCGAGATCTCAGAAACCTTCAGCGACTTGTACGAACTGCAAACGGACACGTCCGGCATTTATGGTCCCGAGGCATATTCGAATACAACGAAGTACAAGATCGTCACACCGACGATCTTCAGCCTTGGCGTCTCCGTCATGCCGTTCGACTGGCTTCTGCTGGCCGGTGACGCAGAATACACGGACTGGACGCAGGTGCAGTTCGATACGGATAATCCCGATCTCATTCAAGAGAACCGGGATATCAAGACGAAGATCTTCCGGGAAACATGGAACTTGAGGGCTGGGGGCGAACTGACACTGTGGGACCTGGGGATCAGGCTTCGGGGAGGTGTGGGCTACAATCCATCACCCTTCAAAGCCGACGCATCCATCTCTGAACGTGATCAGGTATTCTACACCGGCGGAATCGGATTGATGGTGGACGATCGCACGTCGTTCGATGTCGGTTATGCCTACGGTCAGTGGAAGACCTTAAGGGACAACTATTCGCTCAGTCGGATCAGCCGTGCATCGCGTACTGATGAGAACGTCACGACCGGCCTTCTGACGGCGACCCTGTCCTACCGGTTCTGACGTCAGTTGCAGAACCTCCGAAGAATCGCTACATTGCTCCGTCCCGACTCACCGCGGGACGGATTTTTTTTGTACCCTCCAACGCTCCTCAGGGCAATAGTATGCGAAAAGTGTTGATTGGCTTCTCGATCGTCGCCGTGATCCTCTTGCTCTCGGGGCTCGCAATCTCGATCTACATCGTTCAGAAATCGTTCCCGCAGACCGAGGGAGAATTGGCGGTGGCTGGTCTGGAAGCCCGCGTTGACATCTATCGGGACAATTACGGCGTCCCCCACCTGTACGCCTCCTCGGAACACGACGTTTACTTCGCCGTTGGATTTGTCCACGCCCAGGAACGACTTTGGCAGATGGAGGTGGCGCGGCGTGCCGGATTGGGGAGACTTGCTGAAGCGCTTGGATCCCCGGCGCTGAAGATCGACCGGATGTTTCGAACGCTCGGCCTGCGCCAGCAGGCGACACGGCTTGCGCAGGCTCTCGATGCAAAGACGCGCGCAGCACTTCAGGCTTATGCTGACGGAGTGAATGCCTTCATCGTGTCGGCGGAGGGATCGTATCCGCTTGAATTCGACATGCTTGGCATCACCCCCGAACCATGGGCCGTTGAACATTCGCTACTGATCAGCAGATTGATGGCGTGGGAGTTGAACTACTCGCGCTGGGTCGATCTGACGCAACTCGAACTGGTGCGTCGATTCGGAGAGGAACGCGCGCGCGAGATATTTCCCCATTGGCCAGCAGAGGCGCCGTTGATCGTTACGAACGCCGAACGGTTGCGTAAAGCCACCGGGATGCTCCGTGGTTTGACGGAGGCAGATGGTGCGTTCCGCGCACTGATGGGTGGCCCGGGATTCGGCACGGGGAGCAATGCCTGGGCGGTCTCCGGATCGAAGACGATCACGGGCAAACCCATGCTTGCGAACGACCCACATCTCATTCTCATGACGCCGGGTCGATGGTTCGAATTGCATTCGGTCGCTCCGGAGCTGGATGTCGCCGGAACGACGATCCCAGGAATCCCATTCGTTGTGATCGGCAGAAACGCGCGCATCGCCTGGGGGGTGACGAATGCCATGCTCGACGACGACGACTTCTATCTCGAAGAGGTCGACTCGCTGATACGTCCCACCAAGTACCGTGTCGGCTCGGAGTGGCGACCGATCAGTGAACGCGTGGATACGATCCTGGTGAAGGACGAACTCCCTGTTCTGTTGACCGTCTATTCGACGCATCGTGGTCCGATCATCAATCGCATGGAACCCGGCGCGGTGTTCACCGACCACTTGGTTTCGATGCGATGGGTAGGGCATGACATGAGTGAAGAGGCGGCCGCCTTCTCCGGAATCAATCATGCGGGGAATTGGGAGGAGTTCACGGCTGCCCTGAAGAAGTACGGCGCACCGGCGCAGAATTTTGTGTACGCAGATATTGACGGCAATATCGGATATCAGACGGGAGGTCGGATCCCCATGCGGAGCCCGCGTGCCTACACGCTTCCGATGCCCGGCACGTCCTTGGAGCATGACTGGACTGGATTCGTCCCGTTTGAGTCGAATCCGCGCTCGTACAATCCGCCGAGCGGATACATTGCCACCGCCAACAATCGGATCGTGGATGAATCGTATCCCTACCACATCTCGAATCATTATGAACCGCCGTGGCGGGCTGAACGGCTCAATGAGGTCCTCTCCGGCGGAACCCGATTCACGTTGGAGGATATGCGACGGCTGCAGCAGGATCTGTATTCGACGCAAGCGCGCGCGATCGTCCCGATCATCCTGGCGGCATTCGATTCGGTCCAGACAGAAGATGCTGATCTTGTGGCAGCGTTTGCGTACTTCCGGAACTGGACGTACGAGATGCGTTCGGATGACGTCTCAACATCGCTCTTCCAGGCAACGTTCGACCGTATCGTTGCCAACACGCTGCACGACGAGCTCGGGCCGGAACTTGCCGCGTTGTATGACACGCTTGCAAGCGTCCCGTTCACCGTGGTCACGGAACTCCTGAAGCAACCGCAGTCCAGCTGGTTTGACGATGTGCGGACTCCGGAACGTGAAACACGAGACGCGATCATCCGCAGGAGTCTTGGCGAAGCCATCGGAGATCTCCGCGATCTGATGGGCGGGCAGGTCAAGGATTGGCAGTGGGGATCCATCCACCAGGTGCGGTTCAATCATGTGTTTGGCGCCCATCCGATCCTGGCGCGCGTATTCAACATCGGTCCGTTCCCCGTCGGGGGCGCGCACTCGACCGTGAATGTCTCACAGTATTTCCTTTCGGCACCGTTCGATGCCGCTGTGGGGCCTTCCACACGCCAGCTCTTCGACCTCTCTGACCGTAACGCCACACAGGCGGTAACGCCGCCGGGGCAGTCCGGACAGGTCTTTTCCCGACACTACGCCGATCAGATCCAACTGTGGCTGAATGGCGGGATGCGGGGAATGCCGATGGAGCGCTCCATCGTCGAGCGGTCCTGCAAGGAACTGCTTACACTCATGCCTGCTCCATGACAATTTCGCAAACGCTCCGCACGCTTCTGTCAACGGTCCGTTCCGTCTGCGTCTTGACGGGCGCAGGCATTTCCGCGGAAAGCGGCGTTGCGACGTTTCGGGGTGACGGGGGAATATGGAACAAGCTTCGACCTGAGGAACTGGCGAACTTCGATGCCTTCATGCGGAATCCACAATTCGTCTGGGAGTGGTACAGCTATCGCCGCACCATATTGCAGGATGTCCGGCCGAATCCGGGGCACACGGCGTTCGTGCGAATGGAACAGCTTATTCCCGATTTCACGCTCGTGACTCAAAACGTTGACAATCTGCATCGTCGAGCAGGGAGTTCGCGAGTGCTGGAATTGCACGGGAACATCGAGCGGAGCTATTGCGTTTCGTGCGGCACATTCGCGAACGACGTCCATGTGGGCGATGAGGTGCAAGTTCCACGCTGTGCAGCGTGCGGCGGGCTCATCCGGCCAGATGTCGTCTGGTTCGGGGAAATGCTGCCGCAGGACGAACTCGACGAGGCTCACGAAGCGGCAGGGCGATGCGAATTGTGTCTGAGCGTCGGCACTTCCGGGGTTGTCTATCCGGCCGCCGGCATTCCCATCCATGCTCGACAGGCAGGAGCGTATCTTGTTGAAGTGAACACGGAGGAAACGGATCTCTCGCGGCATGCGAACGAATTGCTCCGTGGCGCATCGGGAACGATCCTCCCCGAATTGATCCGGATCATGGAAGAATCTCGAGGAATGAACGCATGATCGAAACACGTCCCTTTGCAAGCACGAAGATCATTTGCACGATCGGACCGGCAACGAATTCCGTCGACATGCTGGTCCGGCTGATCAAATCCGGAATGGACGTCGCGCGGCTGAATTTTTCGCATGGATCCCACGAGGATTACCGGGACGTCATCCGTAATGTGCGCGAGGCCGCGCGGTTGACCGGAGAACAGATCGCGATCCTGCAGGATCTCGGTGGACCGAAGATCCGGACCGGCAAACTCGCGAGCAAGACGGTCGAACTGAAAGATCAGTCAGAGATCGTTGTCACAACGGACGAGATCGTCGGTGACGAGAAGCGAGTGTCGACGTCGTACAAACTGCTCCCCAAGGATGTGCGGGCGGGTGATCCGATGCTGCTCGATGACGGAAAACTGCGGCTCGAGGTCCTTGGTGTCGACGGCAATGATGTCCGCTGTCGCGTGATTCACGGGGGGATCCTCGGAGAGAAGAAAGGGATCAACCTTCCCGGCGTCACGCTGAGCACGTCGTCCATCACGGAAAAGGACATCGTCGATGTGAAGTTTGGATTAGCGGAGGGGGTTGACTACATCGCACTCTCATTCGTTCAGCGTGCATCCGATATCAGCGATCTGCGGGCACTGATCGAGGAAGAGACCAAGAAGTGGGTGCCGGTCCCCATTATCGCGAAGATCGAGAAGCAAGAAGCGGTCGCGGATCTTGATGCGATTCTTCGGGAAGCGGACGGCGTGATGGTCGCGCGCGGCGATCTGGGGGTCGAGATGGCGCCAGAGGACGTTCCGCTGATGCAGAAGCTGATCGCGCGCAAGTGCAATCAGGCGGGTGTACCGGTCATTATTGCAACGCAGATGCTGGAATCGATGATCGAGCACCCCCGGCCGACGCGGGCGGAGGCAACGGACGTTGCCAACGCTGTGCTGGACGGTGCGGACGCTGTGATGCTCAGTGGAGAAACCTCCGTGGGACGATTCCCCGTCGAGGCGGTAGCAGTGATGAACCGGATCATCCGTCGAGCGGAGGGGAGCATGGAGGATCATCTCGCCCTTGGCGAGGTCAGTCAGGGTGATGTCGTGTTCGATGGCATCGCACGCGCGGCGTGCGTCCTGGCGAAACAGGTGGGGGCGCGTTGCATCGTGCCGGTGACACACACAGGGGTCACGGCGATCCGGCTCAGCCGCTATCGGCCGCAAGCGGCGATCATTGCGGTGACCAAGCAGGAGCGAGTCCTTCGGCGACTGAATCTTGTCTGGGGAATTCGCGGCGTCGTTTCGGACGATCCATGGGAAAGTGCGGAACATGTGCTCGAACTGTTGAAGCGGCAGCTTGTGGAGAAGGGACTTGCAAGCAGGGGAGACGCGGTCGTGTTTACGGTCGGTATGCCGATCACGCAGAAGGGGAGAACGAACACGATCAAACTGGAAAGGCTCTGAGCCGTTGACGCTACGCTCGTGAGCGGTTCATCGTCCGGGCAGCCGATTGAAATGCGAGCAGTTCGTCCAGCGTCGAGAGTCCTTGGGTCTTCTGCAGGAACGAGAGGAATTTGATCAGGACGAGCGCCGTGGCATACGCGTCACCCGAGGCGCGATGTCGTTCGGGAATCCGAATGTTGAGCGCACGCGCCACGGGATCGAGCGACTTGCTGGGAAGGTGGGGAAGCAGCCGTCGGCTGAGTTTGACCGTACAAACCTGCGGATTGCTGAGAACCAGCCCTGATTCTCTCCGCAATGTTTCATTCACGAAGCCCCAATCGAATGCGGCGTTATGTGCGACGAAGACCGCATCCCCCAGAAATTCCCGCATATATCCCGCGATCTCCCTGGCCGGCGGGGCATCCTGCACCATGAGATTGTCGATGCCGGTGATCCTCGTGATGGACGCAGGAATGGTCACGAGCGGATTGACGAGTGTCGAAAACTCATCCTGCAAGATCCCATCCCGTACCTTCATCATCGCGACTTCCGTGATGCGGTCAGTGACCGGGTCCATCCCGGTCGTCTCAACGTCCACCACAACGAACGTCGCGTCCTGGATCGGAACCGGGGTCATCGTTTCCCCGCCAGGAACTCTTCACAGATCCGCACATCCTCGTCGCTGCCTACGAACAGCGGTGTCCGTTCATGCAGAGCGGTTGGTTTGATGTCGAGGATCCGGGTCACACC
>JBFYQI010000028.1:0-9086 GCA_041302875.1 Ignavibacteria bacterium | reverse complement strand
TCGGCCGTGCTTCGATAGACGCCGTCCTGCATCCGCTCGATCAAAGACCGGTAGCGGGTCTCGGACGACCGGAGCGCCTCCTCCGCCGTCTTCCGACGTGTGATGTCCTCGTACACGCCGTAAATGCCGACGAGTCTCCCCTCCACGCGGATCGGAATGCCGAGTGTGCGGACGCGTACAAGCGAACCGTCCCGCCGTTGCCGTTCCGTTTCCTTCTCGACGATCCCGCCGCTTAACGTATGCTGGGAGAGAGCCAGTGCCTCCTCGCGACGACTGGGCGGAACGATGAACTCGTCAATGATCCGCCCGCGCAGTTCCTCCTCCGAGTATCCGAACATCTCAACGAACATCGGATTCACAGAACGGACGCACTCGCGTTCATCCAGCATCACGATGGCCAGAGACATGTTCACGAACAACTGCTCGTGCCAGGCGTTCTGCGTAGCCCCCCGAAGTTCCGCCGCCTTCCGCTTGCTGATATCGCGAAGAATGGTCAGGAGCGCTGAGACGCCAGGCTCCATTTCTACGACCGCATTCGAGATCTCAAGCCACACCTGCCGGCCATCCCAGAATGTCGCTTCCCGCTCCACGAAACCCTGTGCGACATTCCGTGCAAATGAGGCCGCGTGCAGTTGCTGACGTTCGTGCCACTCCCGCTCGGGATGCACGATCCAGAACGGCTGGCCGACGAGCGCTTCCCGTGACCTTCCGACCAGACGGCAATAGGCATCGTTGGCCAAACGGACGGTCCCCTCGGCATCCGTCACGCGTATGGCGTCAAACGACTTGTCCCACATCTGGTGGAATACGGGGTTGAACGACGCGGTTGCCATGATCGATCAGACCGTCCCGTTCGACTTTCCGTCGAGGCGATAGGAACGGAGTTCAGGTTTGATGCCCAACTGATCCATCTTGTAGCGCAACTTTGAGCGAGTCACTCCCAGCACCTTCGAGGCACGGACCTGGTTCCCGTTCGTCAGGTCGAGCGTCTTGAGAATGAGATCCTTCAAAACATCATTCATCTTCACACCCGCTGACGGGATCTGCAGCACAAATCCGCCACCGTTCGGCATGGAGATCGTTGCACGGGAAGGTCCCCCCTTCAGAAAGCCGAACAAATCGGGGGTGATCGCCGGAGAGTCGCTGAGCAGGACGACCCGTTCTATTGCATTTCGCAACTCACGAACATTTCCTTTCCAAGGGATGTCTTTCAGGAGATCGACCGAATCCTGGGCCAGTTGCGGCATTGGCCGGTTGAACTTCGCGCTGAATTCCTTCACAAACGCGTACGCCAACGCCTCGATGTCTTCCTTCCGCTCGCGCAGCGGCGGGATCCCGATGGAGGCGACATTGAGCCGGTAGTAGAGATCCTCGCGGAAACGGCCCGCCTCGGTCTCTTTCTGCAAGCTCCGGTTGGTCGCGGCGATCACGCGAACATCGATCGACAATTCGCGCGTTCCTCCGAGACGGTAGAACTTCTTCTCCTCCAGGACGCGGAGCAGCTTCACCTGCATGTCGAGCGACAATTCGCCCACCTCGTCGAGCAGGATCGTGCCGCCGTTCGCCAGTTCAAACTTCCCCTGCTTCATCTTTTCAATGGCGCCAGTGAATGCGCCCCGTTCGTACCCGAAGAACTCGCTTTCGGCCAGGTCCTTCGGAATGGCGGCGCAGTTGAACGCAATGAATGCTTTGTCCGACCGGCCACTTTGTTGGTGGATAAACCGTGCGACGAGTTCCTTTCCGGTGCCGCTTTCTCCTTCGAGCAGAACCGTCGTGTTCTCGCTCCGTGCGAGCCGTTCCGCCACGTCAAGCACACGGCGCAGTGTGGCGCTCTTGCCGATGATGCCGCTCCGGGAGCGCTGTTCCTCGAGTTCCGACTGCAGCAGACGCACACGGGATTCCAACCGCGCAAACTCGAGGTTCTTCTCGATCACGATGAGCAGATGGTTCATGTCGAACGGCTTCTCGACGAAATCGGCCGCCCCTTCCTTCATTGCCGCAACCGCAACGGTAACGTCCGAGTGCGCCGTCATGATGACCACGGGCGTCGTCCAGCCTTCCGTGCGGATCTGCTTCAGGATCTGGATCCCGTTGTCGTTGCCGATGTAGACATCAAGCAGGATCATATCCGGAATCACTCCCGGCAGGGCGTTGAGAAACTCCGCCTTGCTCGACGTGACGGTGACATCGTATTCGGCCGCGGTGAGGACATTCTTGAGCGATGTCGTCAGCGTACGCTCGTCGTCGGCGATGAGGATTCTCCCTTTAGGCATTGGCTATCGTCCTTGCAGATGGTGTGGTCGGAAACACAATTGACGCAACCGTGCCGCCGTCCGGTGCGTTGGCGATCGAGATTTGCCCGTGATGACGGTCGATGATGAACTTGGAGAGCATGAGCCCCAACCCGGTTCCCCCTTCTTTGGTCGTCCGAAACCCGTCGAAGAGATGCTGGGCGATGTCGGGAGCGAGCCCCGGTCCGCGGTCCCGGACCACGACCTGGACCGAGGGATCGGCGCATTCGGGACAGAGAAGGGTCGTGACCGTGACGACCCCCTCAACAGGGGATGCATCGATGGCGTTCTGGAGGAGGTTCAGGAGCACTTGCTGGATCTGCTTCGCATCCATCCACACCGGAGGAAGATGACCGCCATACTGAGCGTCGAGGGTGACACCCTTCTGACGCAACGGTGCGGCGAGGTAGCGGAGAGATCGTTCAATGACCTCATTGATAGAGACTTCCTGCAGCGTGGGGGGGGCGACGCGTGCCAGGCCGAGGGTGTCGTCGATCACCTGCTGGATCCGCTGCGTCCCTTCGAGCCCTGCTTCGATCGATTGGAGGTCGGGGGAATCGACGGGGACCTTCATGCTCAGGTATTGAAGATTGAGCTGGATCCCGGCGAGCGGATTGCGGATCTCATGCGCGATCCCGGCAGCGAGGCGCCCCATCAGCGCCATCTTTTCGGTCTGCAGAAGATGGTCGCGGATGCGTTTTGATTCTGTGATGTCGCGAACGAACAGCATGACGCGCGTATCGTTCGGCTGGTCGACCGGCCCGGCGCTCATATCGACATCCAGGCGCTCCCCGGACCGCGTGATCAGCGTCGCCTCTTGTGTGGCCGATCGCTGGAGCGCGAAGATATCGATGGGTTCTCCGTTCGCATCGCGGAAGGGAATGTCCAGGACCTCCGGAAACTCGTGCGGGGCGCAGCGGAGCAGAGCGAGGGCTTGCCGGTTCGCGTCGACGATGCGGCGCTGGCGCGAGTCCGCGACGAAGATGGCAACACTGGCGTTCTCGAACAGCGAGCGGTAGCGCTTTTCCGAGATGATCAATTCCCTGTTCTTCTGCTCCAGCGTCTTCGCATAGAGCTCGAGTTCGATCATCTTCTCTTCGAGCTTCTTCGTCATGAGATCATGATGACGCTCGAGGAAGTCGCGATCGTCGATCGATGCGATGGGGCCCGCCGAAGGGGCGCTTTCGTGTTCGTAGCGCGACCGTGCCAGTTCATTGATCGCATCGACCAGCGGCTGCGTTCCGGCGAACTTCATCACGTAGCGATCGACCCCGATGCTGCGCGCAAGATCCTCATCCTCCTGGTCCACATAGTTGCCGGTGTAGATGATGAACGGCGTCGTCGCGCATGCATCGTGCCGGCGGATGTGCTTGCACAATTCCAGGCCGTCCATCTTCGGCATCATTGCGTCCGCGACGATCATGTGGACCTTCGTTCCCTGGGCGATCTTCAACGCCTCAAGCGGACTCACGGTGGAAACGATGCGATACCCCTGCTCCTCCAGGATGTCCTGCAAAAGGTCGATGTTCTCCTGAACGTCATCGACCAACAAGACGGTCAATGGGTCTCGAGGAAGTGAACTCGATTGTATTGGATCAGCATTCATGAATCGGCACGGGGTTAGAAGGGCGTTTGGTCAAAATTATACAGCCAATCGTACAACTTCGACCAACGATAAACAATCCGAGGAACCGCGTATTTTTCATTCTACGCGATATCGCGTAGAAGCGGGGACTTATTCGGTGCGGTCGGACTTGACGACGATCAAGCCCTCGCGGATGGCGTACGTGACCAGGCTGGCGGCATCATGAATGTCCAGCTTCTTCATGATGTTATTGCGGTGAGTATCAACGGTTCGAACGCTGATATGCAGCAATTTGGCGATCTGAAGATGCGCCTTCCCTTCGGCGATGAGTTTGAGAATCTCCTGTTCACGGGGCGTGAGGGGTCCGGAATAGGCGACATCGGGCTCGATCGGCCTGCGGGGTGGCGGGGCTTGATGCGTGTGATGCAGATAATTCTGCAACACGATCTTCGAAATGGAAGGACTGAAGAACGCGTTGCCGTTGTGAACAGCGGTCACGGCGGTATAGAGCTCATCCGGTGTCGTGTTCTTCAAGAGATACCCGCTTGCACCGCTTTGGAGGATCTCGTTGACGAAATCGGGATTGTCGTACGCGGAGAGCACGAGAACCTTGACCCGGGGGGTTCGCGCCTTGATCTGACGCGTGGCCTCCAGGCCGTTCATTTCCGGCATCGTGATATCCATGACGACGACATCGGGCTCGTGCGCGATGGCAAGGTCAACGGCGCTCCGTCCGTCTGCGGCCTCACCCACCACCTGGAATGTGGGATTCAATGAAAGGAGGGACACGATCCCCCGACGAACAATCATATGATCGTCGGCTACGATTACGCAGATGGGCTTGTGCGACTTCATCCGTACGTTCCCTTGTGTTCGAACGGTTGACGGACCCGGATCGGGGCACACCATGGAACTGCGGGAATATACGGTACAGAAGGGTGATGCGAAAGGGGGGGGTTACTCAATAAACAGGGTATTCGGAGAAAGGAAGAAGTCGATACGGACATCCAGCGGCCGGTCCCCCGCCTCGTACATCAAATCGTCGTACAGCAGGAAGTCCTCGAGCACCGTTCCACCCGCCCCTCCGGTCTGCTGAAGGTACACGGTGTATTCGAGAAGAACGCAGTAGATATCGAAGGAAACGATGAGTTTCTGTTGTTTCTTGTTCTGGCGGTCCGTCCATTCGCTCAACGCGTTGATCTGTGAGCAAAGTTCAACGGCCCGATTGATGAGTTCAGGATTATGTTTCATGCCCGCGGTCATCGGCGGTCCAAACTCCTATTCGATATCCCGAAGGATAGCGTCCACAACGCGCTCCATCACTTCGCGGCGCTTGTAGAATCCCTCTTCGATCCGGCGCTGGATCTCCGCGAGCCGCCGCGATTGCTCGGATTCAAACATCGCCTTCGCTTCTTCCGACAACTCGACCTTGTCCCGGGAGGAACTGGCGCGGGCCTGCTGTTCCTCTTTCACCTTCCGAGGCTGACCGGGTTGAACCGGCATTCCGGAATTGGATATTTCATTGACCGTCATGACGAACTCCTGGTGACGTCGTGTCACCGTATGTAGTTGGTGAGTTGCTGCTGACGCTGGGCTTCGACCAGCGCCGAAAACGCCTTCTGCTTCCGCTCCTGCAACCGCTCCATCAGCATGCGGTCCGACCCGCCCAGATGCCCGATGGCATTCCGAAATGTGGCAGCGATCGTTTCCCGCTCTGCGGCATTCACAAGCATGGGTTTCAATTGCTCCCGCAACTCCACGAGACGCACGAGCAACATGTCCCGCTCCTGAAGCGCCGCCGCCAGGGTATCGGCTTCTTCCTCCCGGACGCGCTCGCAGAGCTCATCGGTCAATGCGACGACCTGACGACTGCATGCGAGCAGCTCGTCGACTCCACGCTCCAGGCTGACGACATGCGGTTCCGTCACGGTCACGCCTCGTCGTCGAACAGGACGCCCATGAGTTGGGCGATCCGCTGGGAAAGTCGGACCATTTCTTCGGACGGGATCTGCCGTACGATCTCCCCCGTCTTTCGGTCGACAACCTTCACGACCGTTCGTCCGGTGTCTTTGTCGACGGAGAAGGTCAGCGACGTGCCGACCTGTTCCATTGCTTCGTTCAGTTCGTCGACCGTCTTCTTGACCTGCTCCGCTGAGAGCTGGCCTTTGGGAAGCTTCATCTGTGATGATTCGGTGTCGGCGCGCTCTTCTTTTCGCGGGGTCGTCGCCACCGGTTTCGCCAGCGGCGTTCCGCCGACAGCTGGAGTCATTGCTACTAAGGGTTCCACACCGTCCTCCGTGATCGGTGATGCGTTAGAAATACGAGGTGAGCAGATTCGTCACCATCGCTTGTTGCTGCGTGTAGGTCGCGACAAGCGCCTGCGCCTTGACGAAGTCATCGCGGAATCTGTCGACCTGCTTGTTGATGCGCTCGGTCACCCGGGTGATCTGCTCATTGACCGATTTCAGTTGTGCGGTCAAACTGTCCTTCCGGCTGACGATCGAGCCATTCGTGCCCACCATGCTTTCGAGATAGGTGTTCATCCGCACGGCGATGCCGTCCGACGCCGAGAAGAGCTGCTCGACCTTGCCCACGTCATACTGAAGCGCATCCGTGAACTTCGTCGAATCCGAAATGCTGAGCTTCCCCTGACGATCAAGGGTAATGCCGATCTCCGCCAGGAGTTTCGGGTTTCCGCTGGAAACTCCGTTGACGACGGAGTAGACGGCTTCCTTCAGAGATGTCCTCATGCCGACAAACGACGGATCTCCCGCAAGGATCTGGCCTTTTCCAGTCTCTTTGTCGAATGACGTCTTCAGGTTCAGATACTCGATGACGGCATTGAAATCCGTCATGAACTTCTCGACGCGGGACTTGACCTTGTCGCGATCGACCGTGACGGCAATATTCACGGGCGAATCGGCCGGCTGCTGGACGCTCTTGAGGTCGAAGCTCACGCCGGTCAGGACGTCGTTGATCGCGTTGGTCTCGCGGCGGATCGCGATGCCGTCCACCGTGAACATCGAGTCGAGGAAGCTGGTGGAGCTGTACAGGTACCCGCCGGGGGCGTTCAATGGATCGTCAGGCGTTGTGCTGGACGAAACCGCGCTGCGTCCCGAAACGACGGAGTCACTCCAGCCCAGATTATCCAGCAGCGTCCCGCTCACATCCTCGAGGCTGACCGCATGGCTGGCCCCGGTCGACTTGCTGGTCAACACCAGCTTGCTTTCGGTGGAGCTGATGGAAACCACCGAGCCGCTCATGACAGAGCTGGTTTCCGTCGATTGATTGATCGCCGCGGCGACCTTGGTGAGGACCGAAGAATTCGTTTCTCCGGCTGTCAGCGTGACGCTCACCGTCGACTTCACAACGCCGTTCTCGAGCACCCGGAATTGACGCATCGCCTGTCCGGCCGTTTGTTCCTCCGCGGTCATCTCCGCAGATGCGATCGTCGTCCCCGTGGAGGTGAATCGCGCGGAAACCATCGCATCGGCCTTCGCAAGCTGCGAGACCTGGACGGCATGCGTACCGACAGAAGATCCTGAAGACGCCGAAGCGGTCAGCACGCTTGTTTGCGAACTCACCGCTGAAAACGCCTGAAACAGGGAGGATGTCCCTGTTTTCGCGAGGTCTTTCGTCGTGGTCCAGAGTGACTTCAGTTTCGTCTGGAGTTCGGTCACCGCATTCGATCGCGCCGTCAGGGTTATCTTCTTGTCCTCGTAGCGACCGACCTGCTGTGTCCGGAGGCTCGCCCGATACTGTGCGATCAGACTGTCAAGCTGTGTGCTCGACGACAATATGGAAGAGAGGTCTGCCATTATTCCAGCTTGAACGCTTGTACCCACGTGGCGCGGAGTTCATCCAGGATCCCTGCGGCTTCGTCGAAGTTCCCCTGGCGGATGCACCGCTTGGAATAGTCATAGAGCTTGTACAGGCCGACTGCGATCTCCTCATACTCGAAATTCAACCCGGCAATGAGTTCGTTGATCGCGCGGCGGGAAAGGTCCGCATCCTGCTTCCGGCACGCGGTGATCGCGACTTCGTAGAGGCGCTTGATCACCTCGACCGGGGACATGTTGAGGACCTGTTCCTTGCGATACGCGTTCACCGCCGAGGCCGCTTGTTTGCTCACAAGAGGCTTCGGTGGCGCCATCGTCTGCTGTTCCATCACCGCTGCATGCTGCATATGCTCCTCACTCACCGTGTTCCGCCGTGGCTCAATTTCGATTCAAGGAAAAGCCCGAGGGGCCCGGTCTCGCGATCGAGCCCCTCAGTAACGCGTGGCTTACCGGAAGAGGCTCAGGAAGACCTGCGGCAGCTGGTTGGCTTGCGCCAATTGCGCCGTGGAGGTCTGCTGCAGGATCTGCAGCTTGACCACCGAGATCTGTTCCTTCGCGATGTCCGCATCGAGGATACGGCTCTTCGCAGCTTCCGTGTTGGTGATGGCGGTGTTCAGGTTCGCCTCTTTCACCGACAGACGGTTCATGTACGCACCGATCGTGCCGACCTGGGCACTCACCGTCCGAAGGGCGGTGTCGATGTTCGCCGTGAACGTGGTCGTGATCGAGGTCGAGTTGACTGCACTCGCCGCAACGCCGAGAAGATCCTGCGCGCCGACGTTCGCCGATGTGAAGTTGATCGCGAACGATTCTGCGGAACCTTCACCGACCTGGAAGGAACCACTGTAGCCGGCCTGGGTGATCCCCGTGGCGCTGTTGAACAGCGACTGGCCGTTGAACTTCGTCTGCGCAACGGCGTCGTCGATCTCAACCATCAGCTGTTGCACTTCAGAAGCGATCGCGTCCTTCTCTTCTGCGCCGAACGCACCACTGCCGAACCGAACAACTTTGTCCTTGATCTGCGTGAGCAGGTCGGCGATCGTCTGATAGCCGCCTTCTGCAACGCCGAGCATGGACTGGGCATCGCCCACGTTGTCAACCGCAGCCGTCAACGAACGAACACGTCCTTCCATCTTCTTGGAAATGACGTATCCGGATGCATCGTCCGAACCGCTGTTGACGCGCTTGCCTGTGGCAAGACGAAGCTGATGCACACCAACTTCGCGGTTCACTGCATTCAACGCGTTGAGGGCGTTGTATGCCGCGATGTTCGTGTTGATCCGAGCACCAGATGAAAATGCCATAACTACCTCCGTGTGTTGTTTGATCGTGAATCCTCATGCTTCCGTGCCTGAGGATGGAGCAACTCGT
>JBFYQI010000097.1:0-12278 GCA_041302875.1 Ignavibacteria bacterium | reverse complement strand
ATGAATGGATCCATCGCAACCCTCCGATGGGAGTTGCCGCCGGGATCCGAGCCTCTGCAATTTGTCATCTACCGATTTGGCACGGAACCCTTCGACCGGAACGATGCCTACAACATCGCCGCCGTGACCGGCTACGGAGCAACGTCGTATGCTGACACACTCGATGCCTCAGGCCTGAATGATGTCGCCTACGCCGTGTCGGCGGTGAATCGCCTGGGGACGGAGAGCGACATGACGCCTCCGATTCGACGTGCAAACCTTCCTTCCTCCGTAGCTTACAAATAGCGAGCGCTCGCATTGACACTGCAAATCCCGGCCATTTCGGCTGGGATTCTTTTTTGCCAGCAATCCCGCCTGTCGATTGTACAAATTTCAATTGCGAGACAATCGCCATTCCTGGGGAAAATGGGACAATACTGAGGGATTCGTGATTATTGTCACACATGTCATCCCCGCCAACGCTGGCATGCCGATTGACCTTCTCTTGGCTGAACGCAAGGAGAATCGGATGTCCGTCCCGCATGCATCACCGTCCGCGAAGATCAAATCCCCCAATCCTGGGGAGTTGACACCTCGCGACGACATCAAGAAGCAGGTCAGCGAGGTCCTCAAGCGCGTCGATCAACTGATCCGTCACGGCGACCTGAAGATCGCGCAGGATGAACTCGTCAAGGCCAAGCAATTGGACCCGAAGAACGTCTACGCGATGGCGTTCGAAGAGCGCATCGAGAATTTGCTCGTTCAGGAGACCGAATCAAAGCTTGCGCAGGAAGCACGACGGGCGGGGGAGGAGGAAGCGAAACGGCATTACGAGGAGGAACAGCGCAAAGCAGAAGAAGCGCGCGAGCGTCTCCGGAAAGAAGCCACCCAGCTCGTTCACCAGGCGCAGGTGACGCCGGTCGATCGCGAGGAGATCGTGCGAACGCTCACACAGGAGCAGGCCCGGCAACAGGCAACAGCGCAGGCGTCTCAATCAGAGGCGTCGGCTCAAGTCGGCTCACACGACGACGATCTACGCATCTATCGCGATTATCTCGACCAGATCTGGGCGGATGGGATACCGACATCGGAGGAACGAAAGCAGATGGACCTGCTTCGTTCCGCCATGAGCATCACGGCGGACGAACATGCGCGCCTGGATGACGCGGCCCGGCTCGCGGCGTATGAGAAAGCCCTCCACCGTGCAGTGCTTGGAACCCGCACAGCCCCTTCAGCCGCCACGCATCTTGAATTGCGAAATGTCTTTCATGTTTCGGACGAAGAGCATGCACAGATCGAAACGCGACTGCTCGGCGAGTTCCGAAAGACGAGGAAGAAGCCAAGCATCGTGATCATCGACGACGATGTTCGGCTGTTGGAACTGCTCGCGCAGGCGATCGGTGATGCTGGATTCGAGGTGATGGCCGTGCCGACGTCGGACGAAGCGTACGCGCTGATGCGGAAACACCGGCCCGACCTCATCCTCTGCGACATCAACCTGGAAACATCGACAATGGGGGGATTCTCATTCTATGAGAAAGTGCAGGAAGTCCCTCATCTGCAGGACGTTCCGTTCGTCTTCCTCACCGGGCTGACCGATGAAGTCCTCGTCCGCGCGGGCAAAGAGTTGGGAGTCGATGACTATCTGATGAAGCCAATCTCCCAACAACTACTGATCTCGACGCTCAAAGGGAAGCTCAAGCGCTACCGCCAATTGCGCACTGCGGCGCCGACGAACGCGGCCGCATGATCATTCAATAATCAACAATCCGCAATCGTCTTCCCTACTCCACCACCCACGGTTCAAGCAGTTTACCCGCCATCCCGTCGAGAAACCGCGACGGCTTGGTCAGGATCAGCCCGCTCTCCCGGTCATAGATGTTCATCGGATAGGTGATGATGAGATGGTCCTTCGCGCGGGTGCACGCCACATACATCAGCCGCCGTTCCTCCTCCATTTCTTCGTCGCTCCCGGCGGCCCGCATCGACGGGAATCTCCCCTCGAGCGCGTAGATGATGAACACCACCTCCCACTCGAGTCCCTTCGCACTATGGATGGTGGAAAGCGTCAGATACTCCGTTTCCGGACCGGGGGATGTGATGTCGGCGATGCTCTCATTCGGCGGCTCCAATGCAAGGTCGGCAAGCAGTTCCTCCACGGATCGGTACCGCTCGGTGATATTCTGGAAGGTCTCGAGGTCCTTCTGCCGCTTGAGGTGGTCCTCGTATCGCCCGCGCATGAGCGGCTGATAGTAGCGAAGGATCCGTTCGGTCTTCTCAGCGGGTGAGACGGTGGGTCCGGCGACCTCCTTCAGCACATCGAAGAGCGAGCGGACGCTGTCCGGATAGTTCCCATAATCCATCCAGAATTTCGAGGTCGCCGTCACGGCTTCCCTGTACTCCGTCGCCAATCCGACTCGCCGTTTCTGGATATCATCGATCACCTTCTCCGCCGTGCGCGGACCGACGCCATCGATGAGCAGGAGGATGCGGTTCCATGCGACGACATCCCTCGGATTGTCCATCACGCGCAGATAGGCAACAACATCCTTGACGTGCGCCGTCTCGATGAACTTGAATCCCCCGAATTTGAGGAACGGAATGTTCGCCTTCGCCAGCTCGATCTCCAGATCGAATGAATGGAACGAGGACCGGAACAGCACGCTCATGCGCTCGAGCGGAACGCCCTGTTCGCGGAACTCCAGGATCTTCTGGACCACATAGCGGGACTGCATGTTCTCATTTTCCGCGCTGACAAGCTGCGGAAGCGAACCGGCGGAGCGCTTGCTATAGAGGGATTTGGTGAACAAGGGAAAGCGGATAAGTGTTGATCTGTGATTTGGGATTATTGATTGAATAGCACCTGTTATTGCCGTTTCAGGATCTCGTTGGCGAGGTTGAGGATCTCCGGGGTGCTGCGGAAGTTCTCTTCCAGCTTGATGACCTTGCAGCCCTCGTATTCCTCGTCGAACGAAAGGATGTTCCGGATGGTCGAGCCGCGGAATGAGTAGATGCACTGGGCGTCGTCGCCGACGACCATCACATTTCGGTGACGCGACGAGAGACTGCGGACAATGTCCGACTGCAGCTTGTTTGTGTCCTGGTATTCATCCACCATGATGTACTTGTAGCGATCGGCGAGCGTGTTCCGGATCGCCTCGTGCTCGCGCAGAAGCAGCGCAAGATTCAGCAGCAGGTCATCGTAGTCCATCAAATTGTGTTCGCGCTTGTAGCGCACGTAGGCCTGATGCAGCGCAGCGATGTCCGCCTCTTGCTCCACATACTGGGGATAGTCTTGGGCGAGCAATGCATTCAGCGGCGTGACCGTGTTCAGCGAGCAGCTGTAGAGATCGTACAACGTTTCCTTGCGGGGAAATCGTTTCTCCTTCATGTCGAACTTCATCCGGGTCCGGAGGAGATTCACAACGTCCTCGGCATCCGTCTGATCGAGGATCGAGTAGTTCGCTTCGTAGCCGAGAACGGAGGCGTACTTCCGGAGGATGGTGTTCGCGAAGGAGTGGAACGTCCCGCCGGACACCTGTTCGCAGCGGCTGTCGAGCAGCACTGCCGCCTTGCGGAGCATCTCCTGTGCCGCTTTCCGCGTGAACGTCAGGAGCAGAATGGCATCCGGTTTCACGCCAAGTTCGACAAGGTAGGCAACACGGTACACGATGGCACGGGTCTTCCCCGTCCCGGCCCCTGCAATGATCAGATGCGGACCGTTCACGGAGGTCACGGCCTCATACTGCGCCTCGTTCAGTTCACCCCTATAGTCGATGCGCAGGTGGGATGGCTGGACAAGATGGAGATGGTCGCCAGGGAGCGTTTTGAGCGTGAACTTCTTCATACATGTGGAAGATACGCCAATTTGGAGCAACAAGAAATTCGTCTTCTTGAGTTTAGGGCAAAAACGCGTTACGTTTCAAGAAATTTTCTATTGACAGACCCTGACCACCATGAATATCCTTGTTCTCAACTGCGGCAGTTCTTCGCTTAAATTCCAGATCATCCAAACCGACCTCGCAGCCATTGAAATCGACGGCGACAAGACCCTCGCGAAGGGACTGATCGAGCGGATCGGATCACAATCGCTCGTCACGCTCCAGGCGACCGGCAAGGCGGCGGTCAAGCAGGCAGCTCCGCTCCGGGACCATCGGCAGGCACTCGACTTCATCATCCGGTGGATCATCAATGCGGACACCGAGATCCCGGGCATCCAGGCGCTTTCCGACATCCATGCCGTCGGCCATCGCGTGGTGCATGGCGCTGAACGCTTCACGAAATCCATGATCATCGACGACACGGTCATCCGCGGCGTCGAGGATTGCATCGACCTCGCTCCGCTGCACAATCCCGCGAATCTGAAGGGTATCGCCGCGGCGCGTGAGTTGCTCGGCGCCGGGGTTCCCCAAGTCGCGGTCTTCGACACATCCTTCCATTCGTCCATGCCGGAGACCTCCTTCCTGTACGCGATCCCGTATCAGCTCTATCGCCGCCACAAGATCCGCCGGTACGGATTCCATGGCACATCGCACCGCTACGTCGCACACCGCTACCGCCAGCTCACCGGCACGTCGCGTGAGCAAACGAACATCATCACGGTCCACCTCGGCAATGGATGTTCTGCGTGCGCGATCAAGGAAGGTTCTTCGTTCGACACGTCCATGGGGCTCTCGCCACTGGAGGGGCTCGTGATGGGCACCCGCGGCGGGGACATCGACCCGGCCATCCTCGAGTACCTGCACTTCAAGGAAGGCATGTCGATGACCGACATCGACAACATGCTCAACAAGCAATCCGGGCTTCTCGGCATTTCCGGATTGACAAATGATATGCGGGACCTTATCGCGGAGGCGAAAGAACACCAGGACCGCCGCGCCACGCTCGCGATCAATATCTTCGCTCAACGCGCGAAGAAGTACATCGGCGCGTACCTCGCCGAGATGAACGGTGCGGACGCGATCGTCTTCACCGGTGGCATCGGCGAGAATGCGTCGATCATCCGGCAACGCATCTGCACCGGTCTCGACTGGCTTGGGCTGACGATCGATGATCCGTTGAATATGCAGATGGTCGGCGGCAAGGAGGGGCTCATCAGCACTGCTGAATCCCGCCTGAAGGCCTATGTCATTCCGACGAACGAGGAGTTGCTCATCGCGCGCGACACGGTCCGCTGCGTCCAGGATGCGCCAAGAAAGTATTGACGATTGCGGATTTCGGATTGTCGATTTGACGGAGCATTGAGACATCCCTCAATCCACAATCTCTAATCCGCAATCCGCAATTACTCTGATTGTGTATCTATTACCTTTGAGGAGTCTGATGTCGTCTTCGAGTCACCGTTCTTCGTCAACCAATCATCTTCCCGTCCGCCTCCGGGCTCTCGCCGCCAATCTCTGGTGGACCTGGAATCCCGAGGCTCAACAGATCTTCAAAGAACTCTCCCCGCTCGTGTGGCGCTATTCGAATCACAGCGCCATTGCCGTGATGCAGGAAGTCTCGGATCAGGAACTCGCGGCGCGATTGCAGGACCCGCCGTTCGCAAAACGGGTCCGCGCGGTCATCGAGGAATTCGACGAGTACATGTGTCCGGCCTCCACTTGGGTCTCGCGCCATGCGCCGGCATTGAAGGATCCGGTCGCCTATTTCAGCGCCGAATTCGGCCTGCACGAGTCGCTCCCCATCTACTCCGGCGGACTCGGCGTCCTCGCCGGTGACCACACGAAATCCGCGAGCGACCTCGGCCTTCCGTTCATCGGGATCAGTCTGCTTTATCGTCAAGGATATTTCAAGCAACGCATCAACCCGCATGGTTGGCAGGAAGAACTCTATCCGACGGCGACGCCGGAATCGCTCCCCCTCGAGCTCATCCTTCAACCGGAAGGGGGACGCCTCCTGAACTCGGTGGAGATCGGGCATAGCACTGTCTTCTTTCAGACGTGGCGGCTCCGCGTCGGTCGTGCAACGCTGTATCTGCTCGACACGAATCTTCCGGAGAACGAATCGCACTATCAAGGACTCACGTCAACGGTCTACGGCGGGAATATCGACACGCGGATCGGACAGGAGATCATCCTTGGGATCGGCGGCATCCGGTTCCTGCAATCCATGGGAATCCAGCCTTCCGTGTATCACATGAATGAAGGGCACTCGGCATTCCTGACCCTGGAGTTGCTGCAGCGCGAACTGAAGAATTCCAGGAACAAGGAGCAGGCCGAGCAGCGGGTCAAAGCGTCCTGCATCTTCACGACGCATACGCCCGTCCCCGCCGGCCATGATCGGTTCAGCGCCGATCTCATGCATCACACGCTCGGACGGTTCTGGAGCACCAGCGGTCTCTCGTTCGACGACTTCCTCGCCTACGGCCGGGTGAACCCCGCCGACGGCAGCGAGCAATTCACGATGACCGTCCTCGCGTTGAAGATGTCCCGCGCTGCAAACGGCGTCAGCGAGCTTCATGGACACGTCAGCCGGAATATGTGGAAGGAACTGTACGGGGCCTCGCAGGAAGAGCAAGTCCCCATCGGACACGTGACGAACGGCGTGCATACTCCCGGATGGGCGACGCACCATGCGCATGTCTTCTGGAACCAGCGGCTCGGATTCGACTGGACAGACAAGCTGATGGAACCGTCGTTCTGGCAGAAGCTCACGAACGACGGGCTCGCCACCGACGAAGAGATCTGGGCGCTTCGGTACACCCTGCGGCGGGACCTGGTGGAATTCGTGCGCCGGCAGCAGTTTGAGTTCTTCCAACGTCTGAACGTCGAATCTCCGCTCGACACCGCGCACGTGCTCTCCCCCGACGCGTTGACCATCTGTTTCGCCCGACGCTTCGCCACCTATAAGCGTGCACCCCTGATCTTCCGACAGCTCGAAACGATCATCCCGATCCTCAAGGATCCGCAACGCCCGGTCCAGTTGATCTTTGCGGGGAAGGCGCATCCGCGGGACAATGAAGGCAAACGGTTCATCCAGCGGATCATCGAAATGACTCGGCACGCCGACCTCATCGGGCGGGTGGTTTTCGTCGAGAACTATGACATGAACGTCGCCCGGCATCTCGTCTCCGGTGCTGACGTGTGGCTGAACAACCCCCGGCGTCCTCTGGAGGCGAGCGGCACGAGCGGGATGAAAGTGTTGATCCATGGCGGCCTCAATCTGAGCATCCTCGACGGATGGTGGCGGGAGGGATTTGACGGCACCAACGGGTGGTCCATCGGCACGGACGCCCATGCCCCCGAGCCGGAAGTGCAGGACGAACAGGACTTCGCCGGCCTGCTGCAGACGCTGACCGAGTCGGTCATTCCGGAGTTCTACGACCGGGATGCTCAGGGCGTGCCCCGACGGTGGGTCGGCCGCATCCGCCATGCCATGGCAACGTTGATCCCCCGGTTCAGCACGGATCGCATGGTCTCGGAGTACATCAACGGCTACTATCTCGACCGTTCGAGGCGCGGTTGACATTCACCATGCCCCTGAATATCTTTCACGATTGAGTCACTCCCGACCCCGCTAGGAACTCGCATGCAAGACCCTTCGGAAAGCGCTCAGCGAAAACTTGCCGCCATCATGTTCACGGACATCAAGGGCTTCTCCAAGAAGATGGCCGAGGACGAGACGCGCGCGTTCGAACTGCTCAAGATGCACGACGCCATCATGCGCGTGCTGGTGGCGAAGTTCGGCGGCACCGTCATCAAGTCGCTGGGCGATTCGTTCATGGTCGATTTCGCGAGCGCCGTGAATGCCGTCAAGTGCGCCGTCGAAGCCCAGAAGCGGTTCTGGAATTTCAACCGGGACAAAGACGAGTTCGAGCGGGTCGAGATCCGCATCGGTATTCACTTGGGCGACGTGCTGGTCCGCGAAGACGACATGATCGGCGACGGCGTCAACGTGGCATCGCGGGTCGAAGCGATCACGGAGCCGAACAGAGTCTGCATTACGCAGGAAGTGTACATGCAGATCCGCAACAAGTTCCCGATCCAGGTGTTCGAGATCGGGCCGATGCACCTGAAGAACATCCCCGAGCCGGTCCAGGTCTACGAGATCATCATCGAGAGCATCCCCGAGCTCTCGACGCCGTCCGAATCCGCGATCCATTTCTCCAAACAGCATGGCATCGAGGCGTCTTCGGCGCAGGCGGCGGCGCGCGAAGCGGAGGAAGCAAAGGAAGCGAACCGCGTCGAAGAGGCGCGCAAGCGCTCCGAGCGCGAGCAGGCGGAAGCGGAGGAAACACGGCGCAAGAAGATCGAGTCGCATTACGCCCGGGCCGAGGAGCTTGTGCGTCAGGGAAAGCCCGAAGAGGCGGAGCGCGAACTCGCCGAGATCTACAAGCTCGAGCCCGCGCTGCAGGAGGCGAAGAATCAGCGGCGCCAGGAAGAAGAGGCGCGCGAGAAGCTGGCCCAGGAGCAGATCGCCAAAGCCAGGGAGTTGATGAAGGCGAAGCAGCTGAATGCAGCAGAGGCCGCGATCAACGAGATCTTTCGCATCGCCCCCCTGCACGTCGCCGCACAGCAGATGCTCCAGCAGATCGAGGACGAACGCTACCGCATCGACGAGGAAGAACGGATCGAGAAGATCGGCAAGGAGCTTCACGTCCCGACGGAAGACGAACGCAAGATCGAAGAGCTCCTGGAGAAAGCACGCCAGGAACTCGAGATGGAACAGTTCACCGAGGCCATCTTCACGCTGCGCGAATTGTTCCTCATCGACCCGAACCACTTCGCCGCGCGCCGGCTTGAGGAGAACATCCGGCAGGCAGAGCAAGCGAAGCAGGAACTCCTGCGACTGCAGGCGTTTCAGGAAGATGAGATCCGTCGGCGCGAGGAACTCGAGCGGCTTCGGGCCCGGTTGGCCGCCCACCGAGAACAGGCGGTCCATGTCGAGGAGATCGAAGCTCGGAAGATCAACTACAAACTCCTCGGACTGGTCGCCGGCGGGATTCTCCTCGCGATCTTGCTCCTCGTTGTCGCGCCGCGCATCTTCCGGATGATCGTCCCGAAGACCGCTTCGATCGCGCTCATCCAATTCCAGGCAACTCCATCGGATTCTCTGGGACGGATGATGAAGGATGCGGTCCCGATGCTGCTCATCGACGACCTCGCGCGATGCGACAACATCACGGTCTACGCCACGATCAGCACGCTCCCGTTTGATGCCACTCCGGCCAGCTTTGAACGCATTGCCGCACAATTGAAGACGGAGTACATCCTGACCGGGTCCATCGAACCGTCCGGCGACCGTCGGAATATCAGTTACTCCCTGTACGATGTCCAGGCGCAGGAATCCGTTCTGTCCGGGAAGAAAGAGATCACAATCCTGAACGTTCCGAAGTTCCGGGGTGAACTGGTGCGATCGCTCCTGGACGAACTCGAGATCGTTTCGCCATTCGCTCCACCGACACTGACCACGCAAAGCGCCGAGGCCTACGAACTGTACCTGCAGGCGTTGTGGCTCATGCGCACGGGCACGTATCTGAACACCTTCCGCGCCGTGGAGGCCCTCCGCCTCGCGTTCGGATACGATGAGAATTTCGCGGATGCGTATGCGTTGTTCGCGCAGGCGGCCATCCGCATCTACGAGAGCCGCGAGGAGGAGAGCGACCTGGAAGGAGCCACTGAGGCCGCCCAGCGGGCACTGAAGCTCTCCGCCGACAATGCAGACGCGCTGCTGGCAATGGCGCAGGTGCATCGCTATCGGAAGGAATACGAGAAGGTGATCCCGGAACTCGAGGCAAGCCTTGCCGCCCAGCCGGGGAAGGCAGAGACCTATCGGGAACTCGCGCTCATCTCCATTATCGGCGGGAACATGGACGACGCAGCGCGCTTCGTTCAGACGGCCATTTCACTCGACCCGAAGAATCCCCGCATGTATCATGCGCACGCCATCGTACTGCATTTCGCGAAGGACTACGAAGGGGCCGCCACCGCATACTCCCAGGCGATCAATCTCGGCTCGAACGACTCCTTGCTGACGGTGAAGCATCTGCTCAATGCATGGCTTGAGGCCGGCTCGACCGACCGCGTGGTCCGATTCCTCGAGGATCTGAACCGGATCTCCCCCAAGGATTACCGGTTCCACTACTGGATCGGCCGCGCCTATCAGTTCGCCACCAGCGTGAGCAGCTCGCAGCAATGGTTGGAACAAGGGAAAGCATTGACGCAGGAAGCGATCGACTCGCAGCCGAACGATGCGCTCGCGTTCGCGTACGGCGGCCTGATCCTCACGCGGCTTGGACGATTCAACGACGGCGAGGTCGCGGTCAAGCGGGCGCTTGAGCTGAGACCTTCTGTCGAGAATCAATATCGCCTCGCGAACATGTACGCCCTGCAACGGGACAAGAAGGAAGAGGCCATTGCGGCGCTGAAAGAAGCGATCTCCCGGAGGTTCGACTTTGTTGAGATCTTGAATCCTGATTTCCGCATGCTCGCCCGTGAGCCCGAATTCTCGGAAGCGGTGTTCCAGAACATCGGCCGCCAGCCGAACGTCCGTTAGGACTGTTGCACCACGTTATTCATTGAGGCTTCGATGTCCCTACGACGAAGGGCGGTGCGGGAAAAGGTGCTTCAGGCGCTGTATGCCTACGAGCTTTCCCGCGAGCCCATCGACACGATCATTGAACAGATCGTTGCCGAACTGCGAAAGCAGCCGGAAGCGTTCGCGTTCGCCCGCCAGCTGATCCTCAAGGTCCTCGAGACGACCAAGGAGCTTGACGAGCTCATCCGGAAGCGGGTCGAGCATTGGGAATTCAACCGCCTTGCCGTCATCGACCGCATCATTCTCCGCATGGGGATCTGCGAACTTCTGTACTTCGACGACATCCCGCCGAAGGTCTCCATCAACGAGGCCATCGAGATCGCCCGTGAATACAGCACGGACAAGAGCGACAAGTTCGTGAACGGCGTTCTCGATTCCGTGCTCGACGACCTGAAGAAGGCCGAGCGCCTGCGGAAAACAGGCCGCGGGCTCGTCGATACGCACGTCGTGAAGCCGACGAAATCATGACACAGCCTTCCGGTCCCGTTTCCCGCGGACACGTTGTATCCTGGGCCCTTTTCGATTTTGCCAACACCGCCTTCTACGTCCTCATTCTGACCGTTGGATACCCGCTCTATTTCAAAGAGGTGGTCGCCGAAGGAAGCAAACAGGGGGATCTGTACTGGGGAGCGGCATTCAGCATTTCGATGCTCATCGTCGCCTGTTTCTCCCCCATTCTCGGCGCAGTTGCAGATCATGGCGCAGGGAAGAAACGATTCCTCGGCGTCTTCACCGGCCTCTGTGTGCTGGCGACCGCCGCGTTGTTCAGCGTCGAAGGAGGAATGCTGTTCTCCGGCATCCTGCTTCTCGTGTTGGCAAACATCGGCTTCGAAGCGGGACTGGTATTCTACGATGCATTCCTCCCGGAAATCACGACGGGACGGAGTTATGGCCGCGTGTCCGGGTATGGCTTCGCGATGGGGTATCTCGGCTCCCTCGTCACGCTTGCGGTCGCCTTCCCCCTGTACGCCGACGGGTTCTCCGAAGCGAATCTCCCGAACGTCCGCATCAGTTTTCTCATCGCGGCGGGATTCTTCTTTCTCTTCTCACTCCCGCTCTTTCTCTTCCTTCCCGACCGCCAACGCGTCGCTCCCCTTCCGAAGGACTTTATTGCGGTCGGATTCCGGCGGCTCGTCTCGACCTACAACGATTTCCCGCGATATCGCAACGTCGCCCGATTCCTGCTCGCGTATTTCCTCTACATCGACGCGGTGAACACGATCATCATCTTCTCTTCCATCTTTGCGCGTGAAACACTGAAATTTGAGGTCGGAGACATCGTCGTCTTTTTCGCCCTGGTACAAACCGCCGCCCTCGTCGGCTCCGCAGGGTTCGGCATTCTCGCGGATCACGCGGGACACAAGAGGACGCTGAGCATCACCCTGGTCTTATGGCTTATCCTCATCGTCCTCGCCTACTTCGTGAATGATAAGAATTCGTTTATACTGCTCGGCGTGCTCGCGGGGATCGCGCTCGGATCGTCACAGTCCACCAGCCGGAGTCTGATGACCGAGATCACCCCCCCCGAGAAGAAGACGGAGTTCTTCGGCTTTTACTCGTTCTTCGGAAAGGCTTCGGCTATCCTCGGTCCACTCCTCTTTGGATTTGTCTCTTCCTTGCTGGACCAACGAACGGCGATCCTCTCCGTCGGCATCTTTCTACTGGCAGGGCTCCTGCTGCTCCAACGAGTCGAAGAACCGCGCGATTTGAAGTGACAATTCGCCTTGCATCTCTGGCATTTTCACCCTAAAATTTAAGTCAAC
>JBFYQI010000011.1:0-5946 GCA_041302875.1 Ignavibacteria bacterium | reverse complement strand
TCTGGGTCTTCTCGAACAGCCTTGTAGTCGGTCTGGATAGCTTCAAGGTCTATGCAGAACAGTGGAAGGACCCTGAGTTTCGCGGAACCCGATTTCAATTCAAGGATCTCCGCATCGTCTTTTCGCGTTCCGGAGATGTGGCTTGGTATTCCTGCTTTCTCGATGACTGCGGTATCTTTCGGGGCAAGGAGTCTTGCTTTGAGAATGTATTTCAAACCGGCGTTCTCGAAAAGCAAGATGGCAGGTGGGTCCACACGTTGATGCATGGATCTTATCCGATCGACAAGATACCGGAGCACTATGTCAGAAGATTCTATTCGAAATCGATCGAACCAAAGTGAAGTCGCCAACGCAGAGATCAAACGTATCCCAGATTCTTTTGACCGGCGCTAGCGGATATGTTGGCGGCCGGCTCCTACGCGCGCTCGAGCAATCGGGATACGCTGTCCGCTGTCTCGCCCGGCGTCCTGAATTCCTCCGGTCACACATCGCATCTGCCACCGAAGTCGTTCCTGGAGACGTCCTCGACCGACCGAGCCTTGATCGTGCATTGGTGGGAATTGAAACAGCTTATTATCTCGTTCATTCGATGGGATCACGTGGTTCGTTTGAAACAAACGATCGTCGCGCCGCGGAGAATTTTGCAGAAGCAGCAACGGCGGCCGGAGTTCGTCGAATCATCTATCTCGGCGGGCTTGGCGATGACTCGCAGTCTCTCTCTCCCCACCTGCGCAGTCGACAAGAAGTAGGACGTATTCTCCGGGCATCGGGCATTCCAGTTCTTGAATTCCGTGCTTCGATCGTCATCGGATCGGGGAGTCTTTCGTTCGAACTCATTCGGTCGCTCGTCGAGCGATTGCCCGTCATGACCACTCCCCGATGGGTTTCGATGCCCGCGCAACCGATCGCCATCGATGATCTGATCGCTTACCTGATTGCAGCATCGGATCTGCCGATCACGGAGTATCGGATATACGAGATTGGCGGAGCAGACCAGGTCTCCTACGCCGACATCATGAAGGCCTATGCACGCCACCGCGGCATTCGCATTCGAATGATTCCGGTCCCGGTATTGACTCCGTTCATCTCGAGTCTCTGGCTCGGGCTGATCACTCCCTTGTACGCGCGCATCGGGAGGAAACTCATCGAGAGCATTGTTCACTCCACGGTCGTGCGCGACGATTCCGCACTTCGTATGTTTCCCATCCGTCCCATGGGCATTGATGCAGCACTGCAGAAGGCTCTCGCCAATGAGGACCATGAATTTGCGATGACGCGATGGTCGGATGCGCTTTCTTCTGCAGGCGATGTCCGTTCGTGGGGTGGTGTTCGTTTTGGCGCGCGACTGGTGGATTCACGGACCGTGAGCGTGAACGCACCCCCCTCCGATGCGTTTCGACCCATTCGGCGGATCGGTGGTACAACGGGATGGTATGCATGGAATGTCTTGTGGCATATCCGGGGATTCCTTGATTTATTGGTGGGGGGCGTCGGCATGCGACGCGGCCGTCCACATCCTGAAGAACGTCGGGTGGGTGATACCGTCGACTTCTGGCGTGTCGAAGCGTACGAGCCAGATCATCGCGTACGCTTTGCGGCGGAAATGAAGTTGCCCGGACGAGCCTGGCTTGAGTTTGAGGCCACCGGTGATGAATCCTCCTCGGTGATTCGTCAAACGGCTATCTTTGATCCTATCGGCTTGCTCGGACTCTTGTATTGGTATGGAATATATCCCCTCCACCTCATGGTCTTCAAAGGCATGTTGAAGAACATCGCCGCGGTGGCGACAGGCCGCTGAGGCGGATCCCGCCCTGCGGATTGGTTTCCCTATGAAGAGATTTCATTCACCACAAGAAGAGATGCGATGAATCCTTTCCGTTCGATTCTCATCATCGTGATGTTGCTCAGCGTCGTCTTCCTTGCGATCGCTCAACACCCAGTCACATCCAACACCGGCCGCTACACCATCGTCCTCCATGGAGGCGCGGGAAACATCAGCACCGCGATGCCGGATTCCACAAGACGGTCCTACACGGATGCGCTCGCGCACGCACTCACGATCGGGCAGTCGATCCTCGATACCGGCGGAACGGCACTCGACGCCGTTGAGCAGGTCATCCGGTACTTCGAGACCGATCCGCAATTCAACGCAGGCATCGGAGCTGTCTACACGGCAGATGGAACGCACGAACTTGACGCATCGATCATGGACGGCCGTGATCTCTCCTGCGGTGCAGTGGCCGGCGTGAGGCAGATCGCTCACCCGATCTCTCTTTCCCGCATGGTCATGGAACGAACGAAACACGTCCTGTTAACCGGCGAGGGAGCCGAGCGCTTCGCACAACGGATGGGAATACCCCTCGTCCCCAATACGATATTCAATACACCGAAGCGCGCAAAGGAGATAGATGATTATAAGAAGCGCCTCGAAAAGGAAAAGAACGGAACCGTCGGTTGTGTGGCCCTCGACAGGCATGGCAATCTCGCGGCGGGGACATCGACCGGCGGCATGCCGGGGAAGATGCCGGGACGCGTGGGCGATTCTCCCATCATCGGGGCGGGAACGTACGCGAACAATAAGACTTGCGCAGTTTCAGGAACGGGATGGGGAGAGAAGTTCATCAAGCAAGGAGTGGCCTTCACGATGTCCGCTCTGATGGAATTCAAAGGGATGACCCTCGCGGAGGCGGCTGCGGAGATCATCTCCAAGCGGCTCGAATCCAACGACGGCGGCTTCATCGCTGTGGATGCAAAAGGCAACTATGCAACGCCTTTCAATGCACACGGAATGTTTCGCGGCGTCGCGACATCGGACGGCGTGTTCGAGGTGAAGATCTGGAAATAGTCGACGGTCATCTTGAGCTTGCGGCGGGGCCGTCACTTTGAGACCTGCCCCGCGATTGAAGCTCTCTGTGGCAGGCGGGGTCGAAGGATGACATCCTGAGCTTGTCGAAGGATGACATCCTGAGCTTGTCGAAGGATGACTCATCGACTGGCCACTCTTCGACAAGCTCAGAGTGACCAACAATCTACCAGTTCCTTAGACTGAAATTCTTCCATGACCCTCAACGAACTCCGAGCAGATGCACGCCGATTGCTGGAACTTGTCCGGGAAGGCAATTCCTCGGACACTGCGGACACCATCCTTCTCTTCCTCAATCGGGCGCGCGACGCATTTCCGAACGCGGCCGGATCCTGGGTCTATGACCTTATCGCAGGACTCGAAGCGCATCCGGATTCCACGATGACCGATCCCGGACAACGCCAGCGGCTTGTCGCATTCCTCGAGGATTGCGCCGCGGGACGCTTTCCCCCCGTCCGGTCCGGACAGCGAAGGCTCGCCTGATATGCGGCGTTCGCGCATCCTTGTTGTCCTGGTCGTCGCATCGGCTTTCGTTTCCTGCCGCCGCACGGACGATCCCGCATCGTCTGGTACGCCTGTACCGGATTCGCCGCCGTTGCTTGAGTGGCAGGCGATCACACCATCCGACAGCAACGGCGTTCTCGAATGCACGGATCTCGCCATCGATTCCTATGGGGTTGTTTCTGTCACGACGCGCACGGGAGGCGTGCTGCGCTCGTTCGACCACGGAGTCACCTGGTCGCAGGTTCGCGCTGGACTGCGAACAACGGACATCCGCTTCATCGACCTGTGCAGTGCCGGAAATGTCTTCATCGCTTCTGCGACCGACGTCTATCGTATGGGTCGTCTCGGTACGCAGTGGACATACGGAGGCACCCCGGATGTTTCGATCGACGCACTTGCGACAGCACCCAACGGATGGATGTATGTGCACCATGATTCATCGGGAATCCGACGGACGACGAATGGCGGCGCAAGCTGGGCTCTCGTGCGCACGTGGAGTTCCATTCCGACCCCGTTGAACGCGCTGCTCGTCAATTCGTACGCCGATGTGTATGCGTTGCCGAGTGTAGGCGGGGTGATCCGCTCGACGACGGATGGTGCTTCATGGTCGCAGCTCGCAACGCCGGCACCGACGCGTCAGTACTTCGGATTATCGTTCCTCCGCGCCGACGTTCTGTGTGCGGTTGGTGATTCCGGGACGATCGACCGATCCACCGACGGTGGAACCAGCTGGCACCGTACGCGTCAATCGGGCGCGGCGGCCTTGAAATCCATCTCCCGCAACTCACAAGGACATCTTCTCGCAGGCGATTCTCAAGGTTCTTTCATTCGTTCACTGAACGAGGGATCTACCTGGAATGCAGCACCGAACGCTCTTGCGGCGGAATCGATCACCGCTCTTACCGTTGACGATCAGGATTTCGCATACATCCTCACAGTCACCGGACGACTGTATCGCACATCCACACCCACGGTGAGGTGGAAGTAGCCCTTAGCTGTTTCCCTTTTGACTTTTAACTTTTGACTTCTAACTTATGGTTTCTCTTGTCCTCCCCTGCCCTTCATATCGCCAGTCGTAGTTGGACGCTTGCGGAGAGCTATGACTTCTGCCACCGTCTCGCTGCGGCACATTACGAGAATTTTCCTGTTGCTTCCCGCTTCATCCCGAAAGATCGGCGGAAGCATGTCGCGGCCATTTATGCGTTCGCACGAACCGCAGACGATTTCGCCGACGAGCCGGGCTTCACTCCGGCCGAGCGCATCGACAACCTGATGAACTGGCAGCAACAACTCACCGATTGCTATGAAGGCCGCGCGCACCATCCGGTCTTCATCGCGCTTGCGGAAACGGCCGACCGGTTCCAGATCCCCGCTGAACTATTCCTGCGCTTGCTCACCGCGTTTCGCGCCGATGTGACGATCAATCGATATGAGACATTCGAGGACCTTCTCGCGTATTGTGAGAATTCGGCGAACCCCATCGGCCGGCTGGTGCTCCTGCTCTTCAACTACCGCAGCGATTCTCTGCTGGCGCAGTCCGACGACATCTGCACGGCCCTCCAGCTCACGAACTTCTGGCAGGATGTCAGCGTTGACATACGGAAAGGACGCATTTACATCCCGCAGGAGGATTTGACTCGTTTCGGATACGCGGAAACGGACCTCCACGAGCGTCGATGCAGCAAGGCATTTCAGGACTTGCTTGCATCAGAGGTGACGCGGACGGAGGCGCTGTTTGCCGAAGGACGTCCGCTGCTCCATGCCGTGGGATCGGATCTTCGGTTCGAACTCACCTTGACCTGGAACGGCGGAATGCGCATCTTACAGAAGATCCGCCGCAGCAATTTCAATGTCTTTGAGCATCGTCCGACGCTCTCGCTGATCGATAAAGCGTTTATCGTGCTCCGATCGCTTCATCGTTGATCCATGTCCACTGTCGATCATCTCATACCGAACCTGACGGAGAATCGTCGGAGTAATTTCTACTACTCCTTCCTGATCCTTCCGAAGCCGAAGCGCGAGGCGATCGAGACGATCTACACGTTCTGCCGCGTGACAGACGACATCGTTGACGAGGGGACGGACGACGGACAGAAGCATGCACGCCTCCTGCACTGGACGGACGAACTCAAGCGTTCGCTCTACGGTGTCTCATCCTATTCCCTGCTCAACAGGCTCGCCTCGATCATACACCGGTTCCGCATTCCGGTCGAGCACTTCTACGAGCTCATCAAGGGAATGGAGATGGATCTTTCCCAGACCCGTTACGGGACGTTTGCGGAGCTTGAGCGCTATTGCTATCGCGTCGCTTCAACGGTGGGATTGATCTCCGCCGAGGTGTTCGGCTACACGAATGAGAAGACACGGGACTATGCGGTGAACCTCGGCATCGCGCTCCAGTTGACGAACATTTTGCGGGACATCAAGCCGGATGCAAAGCGAGGGCGCATCTACTTGCCTCTGGAGGACCTGCGTCGGTTCGGGTACACGGAGGAGGAATTATTCGCGGGTGCCTACAACGACCGATTCGTTGCCTTGATGAAGTTCGAATGTCAGCGGGCGCATGAATATTATCGACG
>JBFYQI010000569.1:0-6123 GCA_041302875.1 Ignavibacteria bacterium | reverse complement strand
GTCCACGATATTCAGGACCACCTTGTCGCGCAGAGGTGCGAACGCCGGAACCTCGGCGCAGGTCTCATGCCAGAGCGTCTTGTGAAGCCGCGACGTGTTGGTGATCGCTCCGTACGCCAGGTTCTTCATGCAGAGGGTGACGGACGATCCCGCGTTCTTCAAGATGGGGATATTGATGATCTTGGTGATTTCTTTGGTGCAGATGCCGGTGAAGTATGAGTGCTTTCCCTCATTCACCATGTAGGGGAATGTCTCTTCGTCATACTTCTCCTCCACGTCAGCCCAGTAGTACCAATCCATGTCGATCACCGCCTCGCTATAGAGCTTTCCGGCTTCATCGCGGAACGAGCCCTTGGCGTCTTTCCGTTCAGTCCCCGTGATGCGGACGCCTGGGAAGGCATCGGCGGTGAATCCCGTCTCATGCATCTCGAACTCGCGCCGGTCCCAGATCACGATGTTCTTCCGCGGGATACCCGCCTTCTCCAATTGCGCGATGATCACATGGACGATTTGCGGACTCGTGGAGAGGAGTTTGCCAGCGACCGGATTCACCTTGAGTCCGATGATGTCATCCGGCGTGACGAATTCCCTCCATGCGGCGCCGACGTTCGATGCGCCGGTCAGGGCAAGGAGCGTCCCCTCCAGCATGCGATCAAGAACCTGGACGTCGGGTGCATCATTCGTCCAGGCCTTTTCATCCCGCGCCAGGACAACCTTCCCGGGAAACTTGCCGGGCATGGAGCCCGGGGTTCTGGGCTGCTTGGCTGCGTCAGCGATGTTCGTCTTTGGTTTGGCGGGCTGCTCCTGCGCCGAGGAACGACTTGGCATGAGGCCACTCAAGGACGTTCCGGCAATCGCAGAGCTGAGGACTTTGAGAAGTGAGCGGCGGCTGAGGGAAGATGGAGATGACATGGTGAGAGGCTCCTTTTCCTTGTCGAGGATGTCACGAGGAATCCCTTCGTGTAGTCTGCACGAAGAGGAAACGTAGGTAAGGTATCGGAGAAACAGGCGAGAGTCAATGAATTGGCATCAGTCTAGAAAACAGAAATGCCCGGCTTCCGCCAGGCATCTTCTCATCGGTACTCTGTTGCTTTCCTCACTTCCCCCGTTCGCGTCGCTCACGGGGCAGACCCGCTTCAGCATTTCCCCGTTTCTAGCGGGACCGACCCCGTTCGTCCCTACGGGACTCTCGGGGCGAGCGGTCCTCGAACTCGCGACCTCCAGAAAACGAAAAATGCCCGGCTTCCGCCAGGCATCTTCTCATCGGTACTCTGTTACTTTCCTCACTTCCCCGCTTCAGCATTTCCCCGTTTCTAGCGGGACCGAAGGGACTCGAACCCTCGACCTCCTGCGTGACAGGCAGGCGCTCTAACCAAGCTGAGCTACGATCCCGAGGAAAGTAAGGAACTAGGCAACGGGGAAGTGAGGAAAGTGCGTGAATCAAAGTTGAAAAGAACGATCACAAACCATAGAAACAGTAATAAATATACGAAAACACTCTATTTGATGCAAGTCCAACGTATACGCCGAGGGACAAAGAAAACGGGCAGACGTTTCCGCCTGCCCGCTGTATGAACATCCGATCGACTGTAACTTAGTTGAACGTGTAGCGCAGCGTGAACTGAATGCGGAAGACGTCATTCAGCGTCAGCGTCTGTTGGAACGATTTCGAGACCAGGCTCGAGCCCACATTCCGCATGCGGAACACCGGCACGCCGCCCGCGTTGGTCGAACGATACACCAAGGGGGACGTGGTCACGAACGTCTGTCCAACACCCCATTCCTTGTTGATCAGGTTGGTGATGTTCAGGAAGTCCGCACGGAATTCCAAGGTGTTCCGCTTTTCCATGAAGTTCGTGAAGATCTCCTGCGAAATGCTGAGGTCTGCACGGGTGACCATGGGGAGGAACACGCCGCCACGCTCGGCATACTGACCGCGGCGGGAATTGAGATACTCGTCCTGCTTGATGAACGCTTCCCACGCATCCACCTGCTGCTGCACGGTGAACGTTGTGGTGCCGGAGGTGAACTGCTCGAACGTGATATCCGAAGCGTTCTTCGGGATGTAGACGAGGTCATTGCTCGTGCCGCCGTCGCCGTTCATGTCGCCGCTATACACGTAGCTTCCATTACCGATCGTGCGGGTTTCGACGAACAACGAAACGGTCGTCGCGCCCATGTCGAAGTACTCGAACCGATAGGACGCCAGGCCGAACACGCGATGACCTGTAGCGTAGGCCGAATACGCTGCGCCAGGGTTGTTCGGATTGCCCGAATGCTGGTTGTTGTTCCATGAACCGAATGCGATGGAACCCGGATCGACGGTGTTCTTGGATTCACCATAGGACCACGCTGCCTTTCCGAAGAATCCATCGGCGTACGGGCGCTCCAACGTGGCAGCGATGTTCCACGATGAACCAACATCCTGATTCTTCAGGACGATCGCGTTGTCCACGTTCGCATTGATGCGGTTGCTTCCAGTCCAGCGCGGACGCGTGTCGGGACCGCTGAAGGTCGCATTCGGCGCGGCCAGGTTCGCGTTGATGTAATACGTCCCGTTCACATCCTTGTTGTAAATGAATTCGCCCGTGGCGATCAAACCGAAGGGGAGTTCCTGATCGACGGCAACGTTCGTGCGCCAGATCTGCGGGAACTTGTAGTTCGGGTCGGTCAAGGCGAGTTCATAACTCGACGCCGGTGCGCCAGTGACGTTTGTCGGCTTGTAGTGATCCGGGTCTGGATGGAACGGACGGGTTGTCGTGTTGTCCAAGCGTTCGAATCCCGTCAACACGCCCGTGTTGCCGATCTGGTTGGAGATCCAGACGTACGCCGGGCGGGCTGTGAACACTCCCGTGCCGCCGCGCACTTGCGTGCTCCGATCGCCAAACACATCCCAGTTCACGCCGAGGCGCGGTGACCACAGGATGTTGGCATCCGGAAGCTTTGCGGTGCTGTATTGTACTGCGGCTCCGCTCTCGTCGCGGAACGTGAGCGCGTCAGCGAGTGTATTCTGGAATCCTGTTTCTTCGAACATCGGGACATCGAGGCGCAAGCCGGCCGTGACCTTCAGTCCGGGCATGACCTGCCATTCGTCTTGAGCGTAGACACCGCCATAAAGCACTTTCAGCGGCTGGACCGGCTTCTCCATGCCGGGGATATTTGCCCAGCGAACCTGGAAGCGGCGCAGTGTGACCGGTGAAACCGTGCGATTGGGATCGGCGATATAGCCATTCGCATCCGTGTAGAAGTCTGCGAGTGAGTTGTAGACATAGACGCTCTGCGAACCCGGGAAGAACACGTTCTCGGAATGATACTTCTCGAGGCTGAGGCCGACCGTGAAGATATGCTCGTCCATCTGATACGTGAAGTCGTTCTGCAACTGATAGCTGTCGTATCGAAGCTCGTTGTTCGGCGTGAACGGCTCGAATCCGAAGGTCGTATAGACGCTCCCGCCGGAAAGAATGTCGACCATCGGGAAGATCGTTCCGCGGTAACTTCGGCTTTCATCGCTGTAGTTGTAGCCGACGATGAGCTTGTTCGACATGTTGTCGCTCAGGATGGAGTTCCACTCTGCGACGATGGAACGGATGTTCTCCAGAATCCCGTAGTTGGAATTCGCGAAGTTCAAGCCGTCCAGATTCGATCGGCGAGTGCCGAACCCAAGCGAGGAGGAATTCGAGACGAGCACATCCGTCTCGGAATCCAAATGTGTATAGCGGAGGCTGATCTTGTTCTGCTCGTCCCAGTTGTAGTCGAGTTTGATCAGGAACCGCGTGGCCGGCGTCTTGGCGTCGTATCCCTGATAGCCGCCGGTCTCATAGCCGAAGTTGTTCTTTAGATAAGCGCTCAACGCGTCGAGATCGGAAGCGAGCACGCGCGTCGTATTGCCCGTGACTGTTTCGCCTCCTTTGTTGGCGACGAAGGTCGTTGCGGGCTGCGTGAGGGCATCGCTCTCAAAGTTCGCGAAGAAGAACAATTTGTTCTCGATGATGGGTCCGCCAAGGCGCACGCCGAACTGGCTGTAGTTGAATGTGCCCGGATTGAACGTAAGGCCCTTCGCTTCCGTGCCGACGAGGCTCTCGTCGCGGAACTGATAGTATGCCGAACCGGAGAACTCGTTCGTTCCACTCCTCGTGACGGAGTTGACGCCGGCGCCGACGAAGTTGCCCTGGCGAACGTCGAACGGTGCGATGTTGACCTGGATCTGCTCGAGCGCGTCGAGGGAGATCGGTGAAACGCCCGTGCGATCACCCGGCTGGCCAGCGAGGCCGAAGGAGTTGTTGAAATAGGAGCCGTCAACGGTGATATTGTTCAGCCGGTTATCCTGTCCGGCAAACGAGCCGTCGAACGAGGTCTGACCGGATTGGGGAACCAACCGTGTGATGTCGTTGATGCGGCGCGTGATGGTCGGCAGGCGGTCGATCTGCGCACGAGAGACGTTCGTTGCAGCCCCCGTCCGTCCGGGATTCATGATCGCGCCCCGCTCAGCGGTCACGACGACTTCGGCTGCTTCAACCGCTTCCTCGGACATCTGGAAGTCGACCTGAGCTACCTGGGACAGCTGAATGAAGATCTGAGTTTTTTCCTGCTTCGTGTAGCCGACGTAAGTGACGGCGACCGCGTACGGACCGCCGACGCGAAGCCCCTGGAGATTATAGCGGCCATCTTCGCGAGTGCTGATGCCGTATTGCGTGCCGGACGGCACGTGCGTTGCACGGACAGTGGCGCCGACGAGACCTTGGCCGCTCTTGTCCACGACGGTACCGGAGATGCTGCCGGTCGTGACTTGAGCGTAGGCCGACGTTGCGAGAACCAACAGGCTCACAACCACTGCCAAGAGACCAATGCTTCTCGATATCGAGAAATTCATGCGTTCCTCCTGGTGATGGAATCTGAATGGGATGAGTGGGACTGGAGTGAATGGTGAACTAAGGATACTAAGGGAAAAAATCGGCACTAACGTACTACACAAGAGAAGAAAAGGCAAGCAGAAAGTTATTAGCGATTCATTAACAAATTGAGTTGCTTCCGTACAACTTCATCGATTTCGAAACGAGCAGCTTGTTGCTCGAATGTTCTACTCGACAAGATGCTCATAGTGTTCTATGCCATCTGTGCTTGAGCTGATGGAACGTCCTTGGATTGCTCCAGGTCTAGTTGTGAACTGAACGCCGGTTGATCAAAGAAATTTCTCAGTAGAGCGTCCTTCCTTGATTTCCTGCCTCATGGGCTGATGATTCTGGAAGTGCAATCCTGACAAAGAGTTACCGCGATGTGAATACGCATGGAAAGAAGTGTCGCCCCGAAGTCATTGAGAATAATGCACCACTCGAGAGGTTTCTTGTTGACATTGCCTCCAAAAAGGCTATATTTGCTAGCGAAATCGAACAGAATGTGCTTGGTCAGAATTGTTCAATAAATACGCGGTCGATCTCATCCATCACCATCATAAAGGAATCCTCCATGGGAAAAGCAATGTCCAAGAGCCAAATTGCCGCGCATATCGCGAGCAAATATGACCTGAAGAAGAAGGTCGCGGTTGGAATCTTGGAAGAAGTTGCGACGCTAGCCTACCGCGAAGCGAAGAACTCCTTCACCCTTCCGGGCGTTGGCAAGCTGGTGTTGGTCGAACGCAAGGCCCGCATCGGGCGCAACCCCGCGACGGGCGAGCAGATTCAGATCCCCGCGAAGACCGTGGTGAAGTTCCGCGTGGCAAAGGCCGCGAAGGAAGCGATCCTCACCAGCAAGAAGTGACCATATTTCGGAAGGTTCTTCCGGGCGCCCGAATACCTGAGCGAAGTCGAGGGATTCGGGCGCCGTTGTTTCATCCCTGTTCAGCAAATAAAAGTATTCCCGGCTTCTTCGCCTGCCAGGAGTCACACGCACCCTGCTTGGGAAGCGCTTCTGTCTAACTCCGGGAGTCTAACACCCCCGGAATTGGTCAACATTGAATCCCAACATTCGCAAAAACACTCCCGGCTTCTTAACCTGCCGGGAGTTGTTCATCATACAACCCGCGAGTCCTCGATGCACCACCGTCGGTTAGGCCGCACTCAACTCCTGGTTTCCGAGATCGGCTTCGGCGCTCTGGAGATCGGCCGGAATTGGCCGAATTGGAGGAGA
>JBFYQI010000562.1:0-18369 GCA_041302875.1 Ignavibacteria bacterium | reverse complement strand
ATTGTGCATCATCTGTTTGGCCGGAGTATCTTCAAGGAAGCATCGCTCCCGGCGGCCCTCTATGTCTACGGCGCCGAGCAGGCGGCCCTCCGTGTCTATCGGAACGTTCCCGTTGCTGTCGTTTCGGAAAGCACGAAGCAGGAGATGATCGCGCACGGATTCCAGCCGGAAGGGCTGCGGATCGTATCCAATGCCATCGACCATGCGGTGTATCGACAAGTTCCCGTCGCGCTTGCATCCGGTCCGATCATCGGCTACCTGGGGCGGATCAAGAAGTACAAAAGCGTGGATCATCTGTTGAAGGCGTTTCCGATCATCCGGAAAGATCATCCAGCGGCGACGCTGGTCGTGGTGGGAGATGGCGACGCGCGGCCGGAACTTGAGCGACAGGCGCACGAGCTGGGAATTGCGGACGCGGTTCGCTTCACGGGTTTTGTGTCGCCGGAGGAGAAGGTGCACTGGTTGAACCGGATGGACCTTGTGGTGAATCCGTCGGCCAAGGAGGGATGGGGACTTACGGTCATCGAGGCAAACGCGTGCGGAACGCCTGTGGTAGCGAGCGATGTCCCGGGACTCCGCGATTCGGTTCTCGACGGCGATACGGGATTGCTCTACGAATACGGCAACGTCGAGCAGATAGCGGAGAAGGTCTCACTCGTTCTCCGGGACGACCACCTCCGAATGCGGCTCAAGGCATCCGCAGTGGAATGGGCCGGGAGGTTTACCTGGGAACATTCGGCGGACAGGATGGAAGAGATGTTGAAAGGAGCGGTGGAGGCAGGAAGGTGACTTCTTGCGACAAATCGCCAAGATCGCAAGAACCAAGAGACCAAACAAGAACCAATTACCGAGTGCCAACGGCGGTGTCGTCCTGAGGTTCCGTCTCTGTGAATCAGTGAGATTTCGTGGTGGTCTTGAGCTGCGGCCAACCCTTTTAACTTCTGATTCTTGACTTCCGCTGTATGCTCCAGGCTCAAGGCTCAACGGCGACCAACTCGATCATTTCCTCCACGGTCAGCGCCTTCTTCACGATCGTCGTGCAGTCTCCGGCTCCTTCCCACGCCAGCTCCCCGCGCATCGTTTCGACCACCGGCGTCCAGAATTCTCCCATGACGACGATCGGCCGCGGGGGAATGATCCCCTTGTTCACGAACTCCCACACGCACACAAGCTCGAGCAACGTTCCCGTTCCCCCTTTGAGTGCTACGTAGGCATCTCCGAGTTCGATGAGTTTCATCAGGCGTTCGGAGAGATGGCCGGTCTGCACCACGCGATCGATCCATCTGTTCGGCGTTCGTCCGATAGAGTTGAACGAAACCCCGATCGTCGAGCCCCCCGCTTCCTTCGCACCGCGCGCCGACGCCTCCATCGTCCCGCCGTATCCACCATTGCACACGGTGAATCCTGCCAACGCAAGCGCGCGGCCGACCTGATACGCCTCAGCATACTCCGGACTGTCGACCGGAACGCGTGCACTCCCAAAGACCGTCACAATGGTTTCCAAAGGCTTCAATCCTTGAAGGTCCAGTTCACTCCGATGCGGAATTGTCGCGGCGGCATCGGGTAGATGGGGACGGTGAGATAGCCTGCATCAAGTACGTTTTGCATGGCCAACGTCACGTACGCGTCGCCGATCTGAAAGACCGTGAAGAGATCGAGTGTCGTCACACGCCCCAGTTGATACGACTGGTTCTCAACGTACAGGTTCAGAAGCGGATCATACGATGCGCCGCGGAAGCGGTCGCTGAACCGGACGCGCGCGCCTATCCGCGCTTCCAGCGCATCACCGAAGAACGTTCCGCGATAACTGAGCTCGCCACCGAGCAGGATACCGGGAACCGGCCGCTTTTCTTCGTCGTTCTCCGTGACGCGAATATAGGAGCCCGTTCCTTCAAATTCGAATCCGCTCCAAACACCTGAAAGCGAGCCGGTCACCCCTTCGCTTACGAGTCTGCGGATGCTCTGAAGACCAACGGCCGGAGTTCCATGGTCGGTGACATCCGGACGGATGACGATCGCGTCGGAGACCGTTCGTTGGAACGCGCGGAGGGAAACGTCTCCGAGATTCCCAACGCGAAACGTGGTCCTCATCGAGAGGTACTCGTGTTGTTCGGGGCCGATGGGAGTTCGCCGGATCAGCAGCGAGTCGGTCATCGAGGATTCAAGGAGCGTGGGAAATCGATACCCGCTTCCTCCGTTTCCTTCGACGACGACCCACGGACTCAGATGCACCTGTAACCCGAGGTCGACCGATGATCGTGAGGATCTGTACATCCGCTCCGTGCGGATCGTTGCAGACGGAATAAGACCGTCCACGACCGTCAGCCGTGCGGTGGCAGAGAGGGCGCTCCGGAATTCGCCGACGAACGGCATGAGCTCCGTGCGCTCCGTGCCGCGCCATTCTTGTTCCGCCGCGAACGCCGCTGCACCGATCGGACTTGCCAATCGTTGCTCTATCCGCACCCCATAGGATTCACCATTCACGAATGCGCGTCTGGTGGGACGATTTGACAGGTCCAGTTGCACGTACTCCCTCTCGCTCGCGGTCATGTAGGCGGTCATGTGAGTGGTCGAGAGAGTATCTGGCAACAATCGCCCCAGCACCTGAACGCTCAGGTCCTGTCGGGTCGAAAGTGCGTATGCCTTCTCGTCCACGGGGCGCGCACTCTGGGCGTCAAAGGGATCGGCGGTCGCTGTCAGGTCGATCCCGCCGTTCATCCCGCTGGAATTGCGTGAGGAGAGATACGTTGCAGCGATGTTGATCCGGTCAGACGCATTCCACCGGACGCGCGTCCGGATATTCCATGCGTCAAGCTCCGCGTTGAGATAGCGACCTTGCGACACTTGCCGGTTGATCCCCAGCTGCAGGTTGACCCCCTGCATGATGTTTTGTGTGAAGAACGCGTCGGTGAACAACGTTTCCTTCGGATCCTGAACGAACCGAATGCGCGTGATCGGCCGCAGGGTGTTGTACCATCGTGTGGCGATGTTCCAGGTGGACACGGCGGGGGATGCTGCGTGCAGCGAACTCGTTCCCTCCACCGCTTCGATACGATCCGCGAATTCGAGTGAGAGGTCGGACAACAGGATCGCGCCCGACACCGGATCATTGAGCGGCCTTCCATCCATCAACAACGACAGGTGACGCGCATCAAAACCGAGGGCCGTCACCTGTGATGGCTTTCCAGCCTCCCCGAGGTCGCGCAGAAAGCTCCCGGGAAGAAGCCAGAGGGATTCCTCAAGCGACTTGGTATCGCTCCAGAGCAAGCGGGACCAATCCAGCGGCGCGATCGGACGGGCGTGTCCGATGGAACCCATTCCAGGAAGGAACATCACCTGCAGGCTTTCTGCGGCAGCGAGCGTATCGGCGGGCGCAACGGTCAATGTGTCGGTCTGCGCCAAGAGGAGCATCGGGCACAACAGCAGGGTCAGGAGAACCGGAGTCTTCATGCGGGCAACGGCGGATCGATCGCACCACGGTGGAAGTGCGGTGGCGTCAGGAAGGTTCGATACTCCACCGGGAATCTGGAGACGGCGTCTTGTGCATCGCGTTCGTCGGCAAAGAGGCCAAACACAGACGATCCGCTTCCGCTCATCAGGGAACAGATCGAGCCGCTCTCAGCCAGTTCTTGTTTCAACTGTCGGATGGCCGGATAGGACCGGAATACCGGTTCTTCAAAATCGTTGACAAGCGCTGAAAGGTGATCGGTCGACGGCGTTTCCAGGTGCTCGAACAGCGCCCGCAACGATCGTGCCGAGGAGCCTTCCTGCGGAGAGAGATTCCCGTATGCCCATGCCGTTGAGATATGCAATGGCGGGACGACGGTCAGAATCCAATAGGGGAGAGTGGCAGGCCGGTGTTCGAGCAGTTCGCCCCGTCCTGTTCCGAATGCTGATCCTCCAACGATGAAAAAAGGAACATCGGAGCCGAGCTGCGCGCCGAGTCGGGCGAGATCGATCGCGGAAACTCCCGTGCCCCAAAGCAGATTGAGTCCCGTCAAGACCGCGGCGGCATCGCTGCTGCCTCCTCCGAGTCCGCTGCCGACCGGAATATTCTTCACGAGCCGAATGTGCGCTCCTCCCTCATAGTTCGTCCATCCGCGGAGCAACGCGGCAGCCTTCATACAAAGGTTGGACGCGTCGGCAGGGAGGGAAGGGAGCGTGCACTCCATCGAAATGCCTGGCGCGTCATGGATCTCCACGAGGTCATGCCAGTCAATTTCCGAGAAGATGGTCTCGATGTCGTGAAAGCCGTCCTCTCGTTTGCGCAGGACGAGGAGGCCCAGATTGATCTTGGCGTGGGCTTTCAGAAGTATGCGTCGGGGGGTCTTCATGCGGGAAATTCCCCAAAAAGTAACGCAATATGCCAGCAGATGCAAGAAAACGGGCGTTTTTTGATTGTTCCTCAATTTTTCGTATGTTTTCAAAAAAACGGGACTGCATGGTCAAGACGATCAACGTGGGATCGGTCAAAATTGGAGGCGGAGCGCCGCTGGTCCTCATCGCCGGGCCTTGTGTGGTCGAAAACCGGTCGTTGGTGATGAAGACCGCCGAAACGGTGGTCCGGATCGCGGGAAAGAAGAAGATCCCGCTGATCTTCAAATCCTCCTACAAGAAGGCGAACCGGTCGAGCGGTGGATCATTCACGACGCTTGGTGAAGAACGGGCGCTCGCGATCCTTGCAGAAGTGAGGAAGGAATTCGGCGTTCCTGTCGTAACGGACATTCACTCGGAACGCGAAGCGGAACTTGCTGCCGACTACGTGGACATGCTCCAGATCCCGGCGTTTCTTTGCCGGCAAACGGAGTTGCTTGAAGCGGCCGGGACAACGGGGCTTGCCGTGAACATCAAGAAGGGTCAGTTCATGGCGCCGGAAGACATGCGGTTGGCCGCGGAAAAGGTCGCCTCTACCGGGAACACACGCATTCTGCTGACGGAACGGGGTGCGACGTTCGGGTATCACAATCTCGTCGTCGACATGCGTTCGCTGCCGATCATGCGGAATTCGGGTTATCCGGTCGTGCTTGATGCGACGCATTCGCTACAGCTCCCCGGCGGTCGGAAGACCAGCAGCGGCGGTCAACCTGAGTTCATCTTCCCCATCGCCCGTGCCGGCGTTGCCGCCGGGTGTGATGCCCTCTTCATTGAGACACATCCGAATCCCGCCAAGGCGTTCAGCGATGCGGCAAGCCAGTTGCGCCTCGCGATGCTCGAACCGCTGTTGAATCAAGTGACCGCGATCGATCGCCTCATGCGCCGGTTCTGACCCAACGCGTCGGGCGGCGTATTCCCTGTAGTGACAAAGGACTCTGTTCCATGCCTGTGAAGAAGCCTTCCCGGACAACACTCCGCAAGGTCAAAATGCTTCTCCTCGACGTCGACGGTGTGATGACCGACGGCGGGATCTACTTTTCCGAGTCGGGTGACGAGCTGAAGAAATTCAATATTCAAGATGGATACGGGATCGTCAAGCTTCGTCGATCCGGAATCGAGGTCGGGATCATCACCGGTCGGGTATCGAAGATCGTTGCGCGCCGCGCCGCAGAGTTGGGAATCACCCAAGTCCATCAGAACCTCCATGACAAGGGCTCGGCCTTTGAGACCATCCGCGCGGCGACTGGGCTTCGGGAGGAGGAGTTCGCGTACATTGGGGATGATGAGTTCGATCTCCCGGTTCTCACGCGGGTGGGTTTTTCCGCCACGCCGGCCGATGGGGTCCCCGCAGTGCTAAAGAAAGTCGACTATGTCTGTCGACGGCGGGGAGGCGAGGGAGCGGTTCGGGAGATCATCGACCTCATTCTTGCTGCGCAGGGAACTGCAGGAAAATCACGAACAACGCATGCTTGAGAAAGATCTCCGCATGGATTCGACGCTTGAAAAAGGGAAGGAAGTCATTCGCATCGAAGCGGATGCCGTTGCCGCGTTGATCGACCGCATCAACGACCGGTTCGTCGCTGCAGTACAGATGATCTTCATGACCGGCGGACGCGTCGTCATCACGGGCATGGGAAAGTCCGGCCTGATCGCACGCAAAATCGCCGCCACGATGAGCTCCACGGGAACGCCGGCGGTGTTCATGCATCCCTCAGACGCCTTCCATGGCGATCTCGGCATGGTGCAGTCCGGGGATGTGGTCATCTGCATTTCCAAGAGCGGAGATACCGAGGAGATCCAGACATTGTTGCCCATCCTGCGCCACCTCGGAGCGAAGGTCATCTCGATGGTCGGGAATGTCCATTCCTTCCTCGGCCGGAACAGCGACGTTGTGCTCGATGTGAGTGTGAAGGAAGAAGCGTGTCCGCACGATCTTGCTCCCACGGCGTCAACAACGGCGACCCTTGCGATGGGAGATGCACTGGCAATCGCCTTGCTGCACAAGCGGAACTTTACGAAAGAGGACTTCGCGCTCTTCCATCCTGGCGGCATCTTGGGCCGGCAACTGCTGCTGAAGGTTGAATCGCTCATGGTCACGGGTTCGAATATTCCGTCGGTCCATGAATCGGTGACACTCTCCGATGCGATCCTGGTGATCAGCTCCAAGCGGCTTGGCGCAACCTGTGTCGTCAACGATGCCGGACAACTGAGCGGGATCATTACCGATGGCGACCTGCGCCGTCTGTTGCAGCGGACGAACAACATCACCAACCTGACGGCCGCGGATGCAATGACGAAGAATCCGAAGGTCATCCGGCGTGACATGCTGGCAGCGCGTGCTCTGGAGATGATGGAATCGCACAAGATCACGCAACTGGTCGTGGTGGATGAAGAAACGAAGCCGGCCGGCATGATCCACTTGCACGACCTCGTCAAGGCAGGATTCACGCCGGAGAGCAACGGATGAAACGACGTCGGGCTTTCTCGGTGTTGATTCTCGTTGCGTTGGTTCTGTCGGGATGCGAGGATAAGATCAAGCCGTCGGTCCTTACAAGTGTCGATAGCCGGCTCCTCCCGCAGCAGGAAAGCGCGAACAGCGATATCGTCCTCTCGGATTCGGGGCGCATTCGGGCGATGATCCACGCCGGACTGATCAGAGTGTACGACGGAACCCGCGTCACACAGATGAGCAGCGGCGTTCGGGTCCGGTTCATCAATCCGATGGGCGAATTGACCACCATCTTGACGAGTCAAGAGGGTTCGGTCGATGAAGCGACCAACAATCTTGAAGCGCGGAAGAACGTGTACGTCGTCTCTCGTGATTCGGTCAAGCTCTGGACGGAGGAGCTCTACTGGGACAACCGACGACAGCTGATCCACACACCGGCTTTCGTACGCATCGTGTCGCCCCGGGAGCAACTGCAAGGTCAAGGATTCGAATCCGACCAGGCGCTGGAGAACTATCGTATCTTCAAGGTCACGGGAGAGTCGGTTCCCCAATGAAGCGGACGCTCGCATCTCTCATGCTGGTGCTGACGACAGGTCTCGTCGTGACCGCGCAAGAACAACGGGTGATCGAACTTCGCTCCGCCCAGCGTTTGGAAGGGCGTGTGGAGAACGGCGAGAATGTCCGGGAGTTGATCGGCGATGTTCATTTTGTCCAGCGCACGGCCGAAGGGGGAATGGTGTTCGTCTGGTGCGACCGCGGACTACAGTATCTGGACCGCAATCGCATCGATCTTAGCGGGCGTGTGCGGATCGTCCGCGACAGCATGGTCATCACGGCTCCGGACGGAACGTATGACGGCAACACGCGGCAGATGCAGGCTCGCAACGGCGTCCGCCTGATCCGCGGACGCATGGTGCTGACCGCTCGCCGCGGCGATTACTTGGCCGATACGCGTATCGCCCGCTTCGTTGGCCAGGTCGTGTTGGTGGATTCGACAACGACGGTCCGTTGCGAGGATCTCACGTATTTCGAAGACGAAGGGCGATCGGTCGCTGTTAAGGATGTGCACGTCTACGAGTCCGTCAATGCGACGGACGTGTATGGGGATTCGCTCATCCATATCGATTCGACCGGATACAGTGTCGTCATGGGGCGCGCGCGTCTCGTGCGCATCGATACGTCGGGTTCGGGTATCATCGACACGATGGTGGTTGCGAGCCGCTTGCTCCATTCCTATCGGGATACGACACAACGGTTCGTTGCGGAAGATCTCGTCCGGGTTGTGCGCGCCGATCTCTCCGCGCGCTGCGGCCGCGCCTTCCTTGAAGGAGGACAGGACCGCGTCCGGTTGGAGTCGTCACCCATCGTGTGGAGTGCGGAAAACCAGATCACCGGGGATTCGATGACGATCCATCTCGAACAGCGCCGGCTTCGGAGTTTGTATGTGAAGGGGAAGGCGATGGCGGTGTCGCAGGCTGATTCTGTGCGCACGAACCGGTTTCATCAGTTGACAGGGCGAGAGATGACGTTGTACTTTGCCGAGAAGGCGCTCAAACGCGTGGTCGTGGAGCGAAATGCGACAAGTTTGTACTACATCTACGACGAGGAAGCCCCGAACGGCGTCAATCGCTCCAGCGGCGACCGCATCGTCATCGATCTCGCGGACGGGGCAACCGAGCGCATTCACATCGCCGGAGGGGTGCAGGGAACCTACATCCCCGAGCGGCTGATCGTCGGGCAAGAGGCAGAACAGAATCTGGACGGTTTTTTCTGGAGAACGGACCGTCCCCTGCGCTATGGATTGTCGATCATCGATCCGATCCCTGCGATGCCGGGAGTGCCGCAGGCCACAACACCATCTGACGAACGCAAGGCACCATGAGCGAATCGAACGCCCCTTCCAGCATGGAACAGAATCTCTTGCGGTCGCAGGGACTCATCAAGCGGTACAAGAAGCGGACCGTCGTGAACGACGTGAGTGTGCAGGTCCGACAGGGGGAGATCGTCGGCCTCCTGGGGCCGAACGGCGCGGGAAAGACCACCACGTTCTACATGATCGTGGGAATGATCCGCCCGAACGGCGGCAAGGTCTATATGGATGAGAGCGACATCACAAAGCAACCGATGTACCGACGGGCGCGTTTGGGGATCGGATATCTTCCGCAGGAGGCCTCCGTTTTCCGACGCCTCTCCGTGCGCGACAACATCCTCTCGGTGTTGCAGTTGACCAAGCTGTCGCGCAAGTCGCAGGAAGAAAAGACGGACCGATTGCTCGAGGACTTTGGCCTGACGCACATCGCGAAGAGCAAGGGGTACGTGCTCTCCGGCGGGGAACGTCGCCGGACGGAGATCGCGCGGGCACTGGCCCTTGACCCGAAATTCATGCTGCTCGACGAACCATTCGCGGGTATCGATCCGATCGCTGTCGAAGAGATCATGCGCGTCGTGACCACGCTGAAGGGAAGGAATATCGGCGTTCTGATCACAGACCACAACGTGCACGAAACGCTCTCGATCACCGATCGTTCCTATTTGCTCTTTGAAGGGAAGATCCTGAAATCCGGAACAGCTGACTTCCTCGCGAACGACGATGAAGCGCGGAAACTGTATCTGGGCGAGAAGTTCAAACTGGATCGATATGAATGAGATGATGAGCCCGTGAGCCCATGAGCCGTTGAGTAGTTGAGCCTTTGAGCCGCAAGCAAAGCATCGATGCTTTTGCTCATAGACTCATAGGCCTATTGGCTCACAGGCTTTGGGCTTATTTCCACTGACCACTGACTACTGACTACTATCCTTATGATCGTCGTCCTCGAACCTCAAGCGACTGAAACGCAGATCGAAGATATCATCCGCGTGCTGCATGACCACGGCTTCGATGTGCACCGTTCCACCGGCGTCCAGCACGTCGTCCTTGGCGCCATCGGCGTGCATCCGGAATTCGACCACCGGCAGATTCAGGTGCTCGACGGCGTGTCCGAGGTTGTGCGGATCACCGAGCCATACAAGCTGTCCAGCCGCGCGTTCAACCGCCAGGGATCTGTCTTCACGATTGCCGGAGTTCCGATCGGCGGTCCTGAGGTTGTCGTGATGGCGGGGCCGTGCTCGGTCGAGAATGAAGTGCAGATCTTCACGATCGCCGAGAAGGTCGCGCATGCGGGCGCGCGCTTTCTGCGGGGCGGAGCATTCAAACCGCGCACCTCGCCGTACGCGTTCCAGGGGATGGGTCCGGACGGATTGAAACTGCTGCGGAAAGCAGCGGATGCGTTCAAGCTCGGCGTGATCACCGAGGTCATGGAAAAGGACCAGATCGCACTCGTCGCAGAATATGCCGACATCTTACAGGTCGGGGCGCGAAACATGCAGAACTACTCATTGCTCCGCGACCTCGGAAGGATCTCAAAGCCGGTTATGCTCAAACGCGGCCAATCGGCAACGATTGACGAGTGGCTTATGGCAGCCGAATATGTTCTCGCCGGCGGCAACCAGCAAGTCCTCCTCTGTGAACGGGGGATCCGCACGTTCGAAACCTCGACGCGCAATACGATGGACATCGGCGCCATTCCCGTCATCAAGAAGAAGAGCCACCTACCCATCATCGCCGATCCGTCGCACGGTATTGGCATCCGTGACAAGGTCGTTCCGATGGCGCGGGCGGCGGTGGCGGCCGGCGCGGACGGCCTGATGGTGGAAGTGCACCACGACCCCGACCATGCGAAATCCGATGGAGCTCAATCGCTCTATCCTGATCAGTTCGAGAATATGATGCATGAAGTGAAGGTCATCGTTGAAGCGATCGGCCGGAAGATGGCGTAAAGACGAGTTCGGAACGCGGAGCTGGGAGTTCGGAGTTGATGCACTGCTTCAATCACATATCGATCATCGGGACGGGATTGATCGGCGGTTCAGTGGGATTGGCCGTCAAGGCAAGACTCCCCAAGGTCCGGGTCACCGGCTTCGATCGACCGGATATCCTGCGTGCGGCGTTGCATCGACGTGCGATCGATGTTGCAGCGGGTTCGCTGCGGGATGCGGTTGAGTTCGCGGACCTTATCATCATTGCCGCTCCGATCGCCTCCATTCCCGCGCTCCTGCCGCGGATTGCCCGGCACGCGTCGGCCCATGCGATCGTAACGGACACGGCCAGCGTCAAAGCGCCGATCATTCGAACCGCCGCACCGCTCTTCCCGGATGGACGGTTCATCGGAGGACATCCGATGGCGGGCACGGAATTCTCCGGGATCCGCGCCGCGAATCCGTTGTTGTTCGAAAACGCCTACTGGATCCTGACGCCGACGGATCCGCATTCAACGAAACGGCAGAAAACGCTCGCGCAGTTCTATGCAACGCTTGGCGCCCGCGTTGTAGCGCTCACTGCGGAAGAGCATGACGCGACGATGGCAATGCTCAGTCACGTGCCGCAACTCACCGCCGTGGCACTCACTCGGAGCGCGGGGAAGCTGCATGAAGCGTCGAAGCGGCATGTAACACTTGGCGCGGGCGGGTTTCGGGATTTGACGCGTATCGCATCGAGTCCGTTCGGGATGTGGGAGCAGATCCTGGGTGCGAATCGCACCGAGGTGCGCAAGGCCCTCCGGACGATGATCCGGGAACTTCAGACATACGAACGATCGCTTCGTCGTTCCCCGGGATCGCTTGCGACAGCGTTTCGTGATGCCGCGCGGATACGCGAGCAGATCCCTCGAGGCATGAAGGGATTCCTTTCTCCCTTGGTGGAATTCACCGCCTTCGTCCCGGACAGACCAGGCATGCTGGCGAAGCTGACCACCGCCCTGGCAAACGAGGGGGTGAACTTGAAGGACCTGGAGTTGTTGAAGGTGCGAGAAGGGCGGGGCGGGACGTTCAGAATTGCCGTGGAATCGGAACAGGACCGGCGGCGAGCGGAACGGGTGGTAAAGCGGCTCTTTCCAGAGGCACGCTGATCAGGCGGGATCCTTGCCTGGTTCCTTGGACTTCTTCTCCGGAGCGGGCGGAGGGGTAGAAGAGGCACTGCTGGATGAAGAATCCGTCTTGTCTGATGACGCAGGAGAGCTGTTGCTTTTCCGGTAGTCGGTCAGGTAGAATCCGCTTCCTTTGAAGATCATACCGACGCCGCTGCCGAGCACGCGGCGGAGAGAGGGTTCGGCACATTTCGGGCAGACGGTCAGCGGGTCGGCCGTCATTGGTTGAAGCTCTTCAAACTCGTGACCGCAGGACTTACAGCGGTATTCGTACGTCGGCATTCAGGGTTTTCCTTCAGACGAACTTCACTAACGAAGATACTCTGATATTTTAAGGAATTCAACGAAATTTCGAGGATTTTGAGGAACCTTTTAGTGAATCCTACAGTTTAATCAACACATCTCATAGAAAAACAACAGGAGGTTCACCATGTTAAGCAAGAAGATGCTGGATGCTCTGAACGAGCAGATCAACTTTGAATTGTCGTCCGCATACGTCTATCTCTCCATGGCAACGCATTTCGATGCTGCCAATTTGTCCGGCTTCGCGAACTGGATGAAGGTCCAGTACCAGGAAGAGACCGAACATGCCATGAAGTTCTATGGACACGTGTACGACCGGGGTGGCGCCGTGACGCTGAAGGCGATCGCACAGCCGCCGACGAAATTCAAGAATCCGATCGACGTGTTCAAGCAGGTGTTGGAACATGAGAAGAAGGTGACGGCGTCGATCCACGAGATCTACGCGCTTGCCGTCAAGGAAAACGACTACGCGACGCAGAACTTTCTCCAGTGGTTCATCAGCGAGCAGGTCGAAGAAGAGAAGAACGCGGCGGAGATCATCGAAACGCTGAAGATCTCCGGCGAAAGCGGTCCCGCCTTGTTGATGATGGACCGTCACTTGGCCAGCCGCAAGGAAGACTAAAGAACAACTCTCGGTCTCACAAAAGAAAAAGCACGCAATGATGTCCGTTGCGTGCTTTTCTCTTTATACCTCAGAGAGAGCGCTCAGAGCCGAGGGCCCGCCTTGATTACTTCCGGGGGACAGTCCTTCTCAAACTTCTTGAAGTTCTCCACGAACCGCGTGGCCAGCTGTTTGTACTTCTTCGCATGCTCATCCTTGCTTGGCCAGGTTCCCGCTGGATCGAGGATATTCTCCGGGACGCCGGGTACCTGCGTTGGCACCTGGAAACCGAAGACCTCATCCGTACGGTAGGGAACGTTGAGTAGCGATCCATCAAGGGCCGCATTCAGCAGTGTGCGCGTGTAGCCGATGCTGATCCGCTTCCCCACACCGTACGGGCCGCTCACCCAGCCGGTGTTCACAAGCCAGCAGTTGACCCCGTACTTCAGGATCTTCCGCTTCAACAGGTCCGCATAGAAGGCCGGACGATGCACCATGAACGGTGCGCCGAAACAGGTGCTGAAGGTCATCTCGGGTTCTTTCCCGAGTCCCACTTCGGTCCCCGCGATCTTCGAGGTGTACCCGGAGATGAACTGGTACATCGCCTGCTCGGGGCTCAATTTCGCGATCGGGGGCATGACCCCGGAGGCATCGCAGGTCAGGAAGATGATGTCCTTCGGATGGCCGGCCATCTTCTCCGGGATCGCGTTGTCGATGTACTCGAGCGGATATGAGGCGCGAGTGTTCTCCGTCAACGATTCATCGTCGAGGTCGATCAGCCGGGTCACCGGATCGAAGACGACATTCTCGAGGATCGTCCCATACCGCCGTGTGGTCGCGTGGATCTGCGGTTCGGCGGTCGGGGAAAGACGGATGACCTTCGCGTAGCAGCCTCCCTCGAAGTTGAACACTCCTTCATCGCTCCATCCGTGCTCATCGTCTCCGATCAATCCCCGTTTCGGATCAGCCGAAAGGGTGGTCTTTCCCGTTCCCGACAGGCCGAAGAAGATCGCCGACTGTTTATTGGAGCCGACATTGGCGGAACAGTGCATGGGCATGACCCCTTGCAGCGGCAAAAGGTAGTTCAGGATGGTGAAGACCGACTTCTTGATCTCGCCGGCGTAGGCGGTGTTGCCGATGATGCACAACCGTTGTTCGAAATTGAGGGTGATGAAGGTGTTCGATGGCGTACCATCGATCGTCGGGACGGCCTTGAATGAGGGGACGGCGATGAGGGTGAACTCCGGCGTATGGCGCCTGTATTCCTCGGCGGTCTGCGGGAGCATGAACATGTTCCGTGCAAAGATCGAGTGCCACGCGTGTTCGCTGATCACGCGGATGGGAAGCCGGTAGTTCGGGTCCGCACCGGCAAAGCAATCCTGAACGAACACGTCGCGTCCCTGAAGGAATCCTTGCAGGCGTCCGAACAGTTCGTTGAACTTGTCCGGACTGAAGGGGCGATTGTATTCCCCCCACCAGATGTTGTCCTGCGTAGAAGCCTCTTCAACCACGAACTTATCGTTCGCGGAGCGAGCCGTATGCTTCCCCGTGTTCACGACCAGCGGGCCGTGTTTGGTGATGCGTCCTTCCTTTCGGAATGCGACCTCCTCATACAGCGCTTCCGTCGGGAGATTCCAATAGGCCATGCGGAGTTGGCTGAGTCCATGATTCTCAAGGCCGAAATCACTCTTGAGCGCACCGGCCTCGGCCTGGGCGGGAGTTTTGATGTCGAGTAGGTTGTTCATAGCCAGTCCCGTACCATTTTTCGTTCGCCGATATAGATCTCATTGGGGGAATTCGGGTCGAGCGCCCACTTGATGCGTTCGACGCCCTGCTTGACATCTTTTACGGTCGTGGCGTAGCTCAAGCGGAGATGCCCTTCCATGCCGAATTCCTTTCCCGGCACGGTAACGACGAGCGCCTTCTTCAACAGGAAATTGGAGAGCTCGACGGACTTCGTGTTGTACGCCCGGAAATCGGGGAGACAGTAGTATGTTCCATCCGGCGGGATGAGTTTAATACCGCTGAACGACTGAAGTTCCTGCACCATGACGCGCCGGTTGTTCTCCAGCGTCAGCCGAAGCGTCTCAACGGCGGATTGCAGGCCGTTCAAGGCCCCTTCCGCTGCAGCCTGGAGGAGCACCGACGTACACGTCGAGATCTGTCCTTGCACGTTCGTCATGACCGAAATGATCTGCTTGCTCGCGACGATCCAGCCGATGCGAAATCCGGTCATGCCGTACAGTTTCGAGATGCCGTTGATCGTGATGACCTTCGTGCTCTCGACGTCCTTGGTTGTGTGTTTGTAGGCGATGGGAGACTTCTTACCTTCGAAGACGAGTTTGTGATAGATATCGTCCATTACGAGATAGATCCCCTTCTTCTCGCAGAACTCCACAAGCTCGGCAATGAATCCTTCGGGATAGATCGCGCCCGACGGATTGTTCGGGCTGTTGACGATGATGAGCTTGGTATAGGAACTCACCGCCTCCTTCAGGTCATCCATCGAGGGGACGAAACTGCCGTCGCTCGGCGTGACAATGACGGGAACGCCATAGACCATCCGGACCATTTCGGGATAACTGACCCAATATGGGGCAAAGATGATCACTTCGTCCTGCGGGTTGATAAGCGTATACAGCAGGCTGAACAGGGCCTGCTTTGCCCCTTGAGCGACCAGGACGTTGTCCGGGTGGACGATTCGGTCGTAGTTCTCTTCCGTGTACCGGACGATGGCCTTCTTGAGTGACGGAATGCCGTCCGTCGGCGTGTATTTGATGTCTCCGCTGCTCAATCGCGCGGTGGCGCTGAGAAGGGCGCTGATCGGGGCTTTGTTCTTTGGTTCACCTGCCCCGAGGTGAATGACCGCCTCACCCCGTTCCCGGAGTTTTGCTGCTTCTTCATTAAGCCGGAGGGTGGGGGATTCGGCGATCGATGCGGCAAGCTTGCTGACGCTCATGATCCGATATCCTTTTCTGAGTTGATACAGATCGCCACGGGAGTGCAACACAAAAACGTACTGGGAAATCTGCAGAAAGAAAAGCCGAAAAAGGCCTTAGCGGTTCTTGCGTTTCAATGCGCTCAGCACGGTCTTTGGAACGAATTGGCTGACATCGCCGCCAAGGCGTGCGATCTCGCGAACGATATTGGAGCTCAGGTACGTGTACTTCTCGTTCGGCATCAGAAAGATGGTCTCGACATGATCGTTGAGCTTTCGGTTCATCAACGCCATCTGGAGTTCGAATTCGAAATCGGTCATTGCCCGCAGGCCGCGGACGATCGCGACGGCTTTGTGCCTCCGAACGTAGTCGACGAGCAGGCCCTGGAAGGAATCGATCTCGACATTCTTGTACTGGCGCGTGACCTGATGCAGGAGGTGAATGCGTTCATCTTCCGTGAAGAGGGGATTCTTTGCCGAGTTGCGTGCGACCGTGACGAACACCTTGTCAAAGAGCTTCAATGCGCGTTCGAGGATATCCAGATGACCATAGGTCACGGGATCGAATGTGCCGGGGTAGATGGCGATCTTCATACGGTTACTCCGATGCGGAAGGCTTGATGGCATGCATGATCAGGACTGTCGTTTGACCGAAAGGCTTTGTGATGACCGCATAGCCATTCTCGGGAAATCGCATCGCCGATTCCCGGCTGTGTTCCATCACGACCCACGTCCCGTTGCGCACGGCGGCCGATTCATGCATGCGTACGGGGAGCATCCCGATCTCCGGGAGCTTGTAGGGAGGATCGGCGAAGACGACGTCGTACGGTTGCGCGACATTCTTCAGGAACCAGAACACGTCGGCGGTGTGTACCGTGCATTGCGCCGTGCAGTCCAGGGCGCGGATATTCTTCTCCAGCACCTCAATAGACGTCCGGGCCCGTTCCACGAACGTGACAGATGCGGCGCCGCGACTGATCGCTTCCAATCCGAGGCTCCCGCTTCCTGAAAACAAGTCGAGCACCCGGGCGCCATCGAGGTCGCATCGCGTGGCCAGCATGTCGAAGATCGTTTGCTTGGCGCGGTCTGCGGTCGGCCGGATGGAAAGGTCGCGGACGGTGATCAACGTGCGGCCGCGATAGGTTCCGCCAATGATCCTCATTTTGCGCGCAAGGCAAGTCCGATGGCAGCGGCGAACCGGTGACTTTCCTGCATGAACGGTTCGTACACCTTCGATGTCGTCTTGATCTTGCGCAGTGCGTTCAGTGCAACCGTCTGCTTCAGCCCGGTTTGCGTTCGGAGCGAAATGACGAGCTCGTGATCGATCCCGATGCCGTGAAGAAGAACGCCGGCAGGCTGATTCGCCTGGTACCGTTCCTTGACGTATCTGAGGTACGACTCGATCGGATGCTTGGGATCTGCGATGTTGTCGTAGAAGTAGCGGCGATAGTCGGTCATCTGTCCGTTGTGGATCAGGCTTGCATCGATGCCGTGGAATCGAAGTCCGAAGAGCACGATGTCGTGTTCAAGGATCTCGGGATAATTCGTGATGAGGGTCTTCTCCGTGCTGAACTGGTCGATGTCGATGATATGCATCTTCCGTTTCAACGAGGTCGCGGCTTTGTTCAGAAACGCCGCGAGCGGCTTGCGGACGGCGACCATGAAGGATTGTTGAGCGCCGGAATTCTCGAGGGGGAGGCGGTGCGTGTCGATCACCAGAGTGGCAGGATTGGTCTCCGGCTGGTAGTGCTGGACCTCCCACTGCAGATGCCGTTGAAGCTCCTTCCCGGTGAGGCTTGGGTCGACGGGGATGATGTTGATGAAGACGGGCTCCGGAGGCAGAGCGAAGGACAGCAGTTCTCCCTCCATCTTGTGGTCGTTCAGCACCTCCCGCAATTCTGTCACGAAGGTCGACAGCTGGGGATGGGTCGGACTGAGCGATGCGCCGACCTCGCTGAAGTCGATCGAGGAATCGTGCTCGGCCAAACACGTCACAAGCGGTTTCTTGCCATGCTCAATTTCCGCGACCTGCATGCGTCCTTGAAAGAAGGAAACGCCGATGCATCGTGTCGATTTCATGGAGATCGGTCTCCCTTGGGTTTCGTGCCGGCGGTGATCTGCGGGCGGAGTTTGTTGATCTTAGAACGACTGAAGCCTTTGACCTTGCTGAGTTCATCGACAGATCGGAAGCGGCCATGCTGTGTTCGATAGGCGATCAATCGTTCTGCCGTCACATCGCCGATGCCCGGCAGTTGAACCAGCTGCTCTTTCGTGGCGGCGTTGATGTCCAACGGACCGGCCGGCATTTCGCGGGCAGTCGTTGAATCCAGAACACCAGGGACCATCGCACTGCGCGCGACGAAGATGCTATCGGACCGCGCGTAATCGAACACCGGCGACGAGGGATGCAGCGATTGATACACGCGAATCGATGATCCGACCGCGAGTGATGATGCAAGGAACAGAAGAACCTTTCGCTCCGTCCCCGTGAGCGCAAGCCAATCGAGAAATCGTTTCACCATACCCCCCCCGAGGAAAGTGTGAACGTGAAAACGGTAAAATGTGAAACTGCAAAGAAGCTAAGAACGAGCAGACTATCAATCAACAATCACAAATCACCGATCGATAATGTCTTGGACTTCCTACGAAAACACATCCTTCACCTTCTCGAAGAACGAGCGGTCGATGTTCTTCCGTTCCTCTTCGTTTGGCGCCATGTGCTCGCTGGACGCCAGCTGTTTCA
>JBFYQI010000170.1:0-2674 GCA_041302875.1 Ignavibacteria bacterium | reverse complement strand
AGGCTACCCGTCTTTGATGTCACGCGCCCGTTCGGGGCATCCTAGACGTCGCTAAAACGGGCTAGCATCGCTCTTGGTCCAAGGGAGCGGGGCGAACCGTGATGAACGGTACACTTGGGCTGGCGTGTGGTCAATCCTGTCTGCCGGAGTTTCCACGCGCGAGATTCAACGGCAGAATACGTATGTAGATGTCTTGAGGATCTTCTCTTCGGACCGGGGTTCGACTCCCCGCACCTCCACCAAACGATTGCGACGCACGGATTCCACCACATCCTCGTCTTATGCCACAAACCCTCCTCCTCGTCGACGACGAAGACGACATCCTTGAGTTGCTCCAGTTCAACCTGCAGAAGGAAGGCTACCGTGTTCTCACCGCGCGGACCGGAAAGCAGGCGCTGAAACTGTTGGGACAAGGTATCGATCTCTGCGTGCTGGATATCATGATGCCCGAAATGGACGGCTGGGATCTTGCCAAGGCCATCCGCGCGAATCCGAAAACGGTTTCCATCCCCATCATTTTCCTGACCGCGCGTTCCAGCGAGGTCGACGAAGTGCTCGGCCTCGAACTCGGTGCCGCAGACTACATCACCAAGCCCATACGCATTCGTACCTTCATCGCGCGGGTTCGACGAACGCTCCGCCAGCAGGCCGCACCAACGCCCATGGAGGGGGATGTCGTGGAAATCGGCGGCCTCCGCATCCATGCGTCGAACTACACGGTGCAGATGGGAAAACAGGAACTTCAGTTGCCCAAGAAGGAATTCGAAGTGCTCCTGTTCCTCGCGCGACACCCGGACCGCGTGGTCTCGCGCGAAACGCTGCTGAATGAGATCTGGGGACAGGATGTATACGTCGTCGACCGTACGATTGATGTACACATCCGCAAGATCCGTGAGAAACTCGGCCGCTTTGCAGAATACATTGAAACGGTGAAGGGCGTCGGATATCGTTTTCACGTGGAGGAATGATGCGTTCGATTCGGTCAAAGATCACATTGACGTTCGTTCTGATCTCCGCAATTGCGTTGATCGTTGCCGGATGGATCACGGATTACCAGATCGAAGAATACCAGTTCGACCGGGTCGTCACGGAACTGAACGGTCATGTCAGCACGGTGATCTCGATCCTTCAGCGCTATCGGCCGGAGTCGAGTCAAGCCAGCGATGCCGCAGCACTCTTGCGCGACATCGCCGCACGGACAGCCATTCGCATCACGCTCATCGACGATGCAGGGAACGTCATTTTCGAATCATCGCTTGCGGATTCCGCGCTGGAACAGCTCGAAAACCACGCCGGAAGGCCTGAGCTGCTCGATGCACGTCGTACCGGTATGGGCGTCGCGCAGCGCTTCAGCACCTCGGTTCAATCCCCGATGGCCTACTTGGCTCGGCCTGTATCCGGTCTGGCGTCGAATGCACCCTTCGCGCGAACGCGGTACGTGCGGGCCGCCATGTCGCTCGCGGAGATCCAGGAGATGCAGTCCCGCATCCGGCTGATCGTCACCGCCAGCATTTTCTTGACTCTCATGCTTGTCTCCGGCGTCGCGGTGGTCGTTTCGCGCCAGATCTCGCGTCCAATTGAGGAAATGGATCAGCTCATCAAAGGGGTTGAGCAAGGAGAGCTCGCACGCTCTGTTCCCATTCGGACGCGTGACGAGATCGGGAGACTGTCGGCAACCTTGAATCAGCTTGTCGCCCGGCTCCATCAGGATTCCATCCAACTGCAGCGCCTTGAAACGGTCCGGAGTCAGTTCCTCGCAAATGTCTCCCACGAATTGCGTACGCCGTTGTTCACGCTCAAGGGGTTTCTGGAGACGCTCATCGATGGCGTCCCGGATGCGGCGCTCCAGAAGCGGTTCCTCGAGAAGGCGGAAGCGCAAGCCAACCGGCTCGATCAATTGTTGACCGACCTCATCGAGATCTCGCGAATGGAATCGGGAGAGATGAAGCCGAGCGTCCGATTCTTCAGCATCAACGAGTTCATCAAAGACGTGCAGGAGGAATTCGAGGAGACCCTGAAACGCAAGAACCAGACACTCGATGTGCAATTGGCCGAACGCGATATCTCTGCGCTTGGGGACAAGGAACTTCTTCGCTCTGTGATGCGCAATCTCCTCGATAACGCCACGAAGTATTCTCCCGAGGGAGCACACGTCCGCATGGGAGCACTGGAGAAGAACGGGACCATACGGTTGTTTGTCCATGATACCGGCCCGGGCATCGCGGAGGAACACCAGGCACGCATCTTCGAGCGGTTCTATCGCGTCGACACAAACCGGTCGCGCGAATTGGGGGGAACGGGACTCGGTCTTGCCATCGTCAAGCACATCGTCGAGGCGCATGAGAGCGCCATCGCTGTGGAGAGCGATGGAAAGACGGGTACCATCTTCTGGTTCGAATTGAAGAGTCGCGCGTGACGGGCGAATTCAGATGAAGCGGATCGCCTTCGCAAAACTGACCGGTGCTGGCAACGACTTCGTGGTCATAGACAACCGAAGGAACACCATCCGATTTGCCGCTCGTCTTGCCCGCAGACTCTGTGACCGTCGCTTTGGCATCGGCGCCGATGGATTAATCCTTGTCGAACGAAGCGTTGTGGCCGACTATCGTATGATGTACTACAACGCAGATGGCAGCTACGGGGGCATGTGCGGGAATGGTGGGCGGTGTGTCGC